>NZ_JBMPZU010000039.1:0-9881 GCF_049463095.1 Neobacillus sp. 19
TTTCAGCTTTTTCCTTTTTAGTTTCCTTCTCTTTAACAAATCCCTTTAAGATATTGGATATGTGCGTTATTTTAATTAAGATGCGCTCTTCACCATTAATTAGAGTAGCGAAATCAGTATCAATATCACTTAGAACACCACTAAATCTTTGCTTATTGATACTTAAGATGGTTACCCAAGAATGGTGGAATGAGTGTAAAAGTTCTGATAAGCTCTGTGTTTTTTGAAACTCCGCTGTTGGTTCCTCAGGCTGAAACTGCCTCGTGTTTTTTGTGATCGCTTGAATTTTATCAATGTTGTAATAAAAAATGTATTTATCTTCCGTTTCCATTACCACATGATCCGGTTCCACGCCAATCAGTTTTCCTTTATAAATGTCTTCACCTACATAGAGATTTACATTAAACCCCTTTAATAAATCTAATGCAGCTGAAAATTTATCTAACCCCATGTTTCATCCTCCTTAAGAGATAATGTGTCGCTTCTCTTTTGGAGAAGCGACGTAATGGTTATTCGTTATCCTCATTGTCATCGTTATTTTGGTTGTTATCGTTATCCTCATTTTGATCATCGTCATTGGAATTTTCGGAGTCATTTTTCTTCTTTTCAACCATTAAGCCGTAGCTAATATTGCGTATATGTTTCATGGAAAAACGTACCACTTCGTCTTGTACGATAAGTGAAGCGAAATGTTTATTTGCATCACTGAGTACGCCTTCCAATGACTCCGAACCGCCGCGGTTTATTTTTACCCATTGGAATCTGATGCTTTCCAGAAGTTTATGAAAGTTTTCCGCTGTCTTGTAATCTAATTTTGTTGGAACCTTTATTCCGAAATTCAGGATGTCCTTGGAACTTTCTGTCACGCTTCTGACATGGTTCGTCTTGTAGTAAACCACACCATCGGTTTCTGTTAATAGGACAAAATAGTCTTCAAATACTGCCAGTAATTTCCCAATTCTAGATTCTGGGCCTCCCCGGTCAACCCTGATTGTTTTACCCACATGTTGATTCATCATTTCTCTATCCATAAAAGAATTTTCCTCCTTTAATTTAAATAAACATTTACACTGCATCTATATGTATCACGGGGTGATGTTGTACTAATAAAGTAGCCTTTTTTTCATAGATGCGGTAAAAAATAGGCAAAAAAAAGTATATGATATTTAACCATATACCTGTTCCTTTATTGGATTTTCGTCATTTGTTGTTTCAAAAAAGCATTTCTTTTTTGAATAAAAGTTTGTATGAATTCCTTTTCTCTATCCAATATTTCCGAGGTTGTTTTAATAAACGGATCGAGATGAAGGTGTGGTTTAACTGATTCAAATAGTTCATCAATCCTCTCAGTTTGTGATTCAACAGTAAACTCATAATCTAAAACGGCGGATAGAATATTCCGATATTTTTCTTTCACATCAGGAAAATGAAGCAATCTCCCAGTTAGCGTATTATAGCCAGTTATAGGCACAAAGTCATGGTCGAGAGGTTTCCCATGGAGGTCCCTGCCCCAGGTGCCATCATAATCCCAGGGGGTGATTTCATATAGGCCGGTTCCACCATTTTGATATAGTGCATAATTATGGATAAAACCGTCGAAGTTTTGGGTACAAACAACGCCAGTCAACCACGTTAAATACTGGATGACATCAAGCACCTGAGGTATTTGTTGTTCAAACTCTTCATTGCCTAATGTATTAATCATAGCAATCAATTCTTCTAAATTGGCGAGGTCATTTTTTTCCCCATATTTGATTGTGTAGCCTTCGTCCAATGTTGTTTTTAATTCTTTGTCTGGATTTAATAAGGAGAAATTTGCGTGATAATTGGTGGCGTAAATGATTGGACCATGCGGTAAATTTCTTTTTTTCAAAAAATATTGATCGAATGATTCGAGCTCTAGATAAATTCCTTTACAATAGCCATTAATATATAGGAGGATATGCTTGGAGTGTGGTGAGATGACGCCTATTCTGTCAAAGAAATCAAGTGATAGCTTATTACGGCTGAGTGATACATCATTAAATTCGGCATTTAGATGGATTTCGTGGGCTCCGTTAACGGTATAAGGTTTTTGAAAAATGATATCATAGGATTTCTTTTTCTTCTTTCTAATCACATTTCCGCGATACTTTATGTTGACTGAAAATTGGTCACTACCGATTTTTAGGGTAGCAGGGACATGCTCATTCAACCAAATATCTTTATCCAGCTGGTTTAACATCTTGGGATTAATGAAAATCTCATATTTTTGCAATGGTAATACCCCTATAAATATATATTTTTAAAATATTATGCTCGAAATATAGCAATGGTGCCGTATATGGGCATTTGGTTAATTATAAAAAAATAAATGTTTGTCTATAACCAATTCCACTTCTTCCCCATAAATTAACAATGAGCATAAAACTTAAGAAAGTGGTGGAAGGGGAAAATGAGTATGGTGATGGAAGAACTGTTATTACAAGCAAAAGAAAATGGGGTCGTGGACTTTTTAGTCAATAACCCTGTGGAATTCAAGTTAGGCAAGAAAGGAAAAAAGGGAAAAAAGCACAGTAAAGGGTCAAAAGGAGGAAGTAGGGGCAGTCACGGTTCAAGAGGATCATCCGGTTCCCACGGTAGTCATGGTTCATCCGGTTCCCACGGTAGTCATGGTTCATCTGGTTCCCACGGCAGCCATGGTTCATCTGGTTCCCACGGCAGTCATGGTTCATCTGGTTCCCACGGCAGTCACGGTTCATCTGGTTCCCACGGCAGTCACGGTTCATCCGGTTCCCACGGCAGTCGTGGTTCATCTGGTTCCCATGGCAGTCATGGTTCATCTGGTTCCCACGGCAGTCATGGCTCGAAAGGCTCAAAAGGCAGTAAAGGTTCGAAGGGCAGCAAGGGCTCTAGGGGCAGTAAAGGAAAAAAGGGACCAAAACATGGACCGCTAGCTAAAAAGCGTAAGCCTGGTCCAAAAGGCTCGAAAGGCTCAAAGGGCAGCAAAGGCAGTAGGGGATCCAAAGGCTCACACGGCTCGAAGGGCAGCAAAGGCAGTAAGGGATCCAAAGGCTCGCACGGCTCAAAGGGCAGCAAAGGCAGTAAGGGATCCAAAGGCTCACATGGTTCAAAAGGAAACGAATAGTCTTTACTGTTAATCTGTCTTTTATCAATTATTTAAACCATTAACATGCCGATACCTAAACAGTATCGGTTTTCTTTTGTTGATGGAAATGATAATTAAGCTCAGGAAATCCTATTGTTGCTAGTTCATATACCTAGTAAAAATGGTGAATGACACCTGCCTATTTTGTTTCCTTACGAGATATTCGTTTAGAACAAGCCTTCCTCTGTTACGTAAAATAGACCAAAGGACAAGAGGTAGCAAACGAAAAAAAGAAGGGAAACTAATTGAAGGGAGAAAATTCATTTTTATGTATCATCAATCAACGATGATCATCACCATATTTGCATTTATTTTCACAATGGCTTTGATATTTATCCGTCCAAAAAATATGAATGAATCAATACCAGCCACGATTGGAGCCATTCTCGTATTTTTAAGCGGGAGTGTTTCGACGGGCGATCTGCTTGATATAAGTTCAAAAGTTACAGGAGCCGCCATCACCATTATTGCCACTATCGTTATGGCCATTGTGCTTGAAAGCTTCGGCTTTTTCAGTTGGACCGCTGCGCTTATGTTAAAATTGTCAAAAGGGTCAGGAATTCGCTTATTTTGGAATACGTTACTGCTCTGCTTTTTAATGACCTTATTTTTTAATAACGATGGTAGCATATTGATAACTACACCCATACTTATCCTCATTTTAAATAATCTTAAGTTAAAAAACAGCCAAAAAATACCCTTTCTTTTAAGTGGTGCATTAATCGCAACTGCTTCTAGTGCTCCAATCGGGGTTAGCAACATAGTCAACCTTATCGCTTTGAAAATAATCGGAATGGATCTTTATCTGCAAACAGAAATGATGTTTGTTCCTGGTGTGCTTGGATTACTTTTCTTATCCTATTTGTTGTTTCTAGTGTTTAAGAAGGATATTCCAACGGAAATTGGCCACCATTCCTACTCAATCCCTTTACAAAAAAATCGGCCTTTCCATCCCTTGCAGAAGAACGCCGAAAATTTATTTCACCAACAGAAGAAACTCATGATAAACATGTTAATTTTTGTATTCCTCGTTAGAATTAGTCTATTTGCTGCCTCTTTTATTGGCATTTCCGTATCACTTGTAGCGGTATGCGGTTCAATCATCTTATTAATTTGGAGGTGGATCTATTTAAAGGTAAATCCTAAAGACGTAGCAGGAAAAATTCCATGGCATATATTAATCTTTGCATTTAGTATGTATGTCATCATCTTCGGCTTGCACAATATCGGCTTAACGTCTATCTTAATAGATAATCTGACATCACTCGTCCATGACAGCCTGTTACATGCAAGCTTAACAATGGGTGTCATAACAGCTTTGTTGTCAAATATCTTTAACAATCACCCAGCCTTAATGATTTCCACTCTCGCCTTGACAGATATGGGACTAGACCCGCTTATTATGAAAACAGTGTATCTGGCCAATATCATCGGCAGTGATATCGGCTCACTGATCCTGCCAATAGGAACGTTGGCCACCCTGATTTGGATGCATATTTTAAAAAGAAATAAAATACAAATCACCTGGGTTGAATATATGAAGATTACCCTCCTTGTCATTCCACCAACGCTCATATTTACACTAATTTGCTTATATGGATGGCTGCTGCTTGTATTTGTACCGTAATACAGCCAAAAAAGATCCCCACAGACAACCACTGTCCATTGAAAACCTGACAGCGCAATATGGAATTTTGCATCGGTATTAGGTACAATCTAAGACATGGATGTTTTATCTAAAATTATTTAGATTGGGGAAAGAAGAATGATTGCCAAGACAGAAGAGGATTTTAATGGTTTAAAAGCGATAGGAAAAATCGTTGCATCAATAAGAGATGAATTAGTACAAAGAACGAAACCTGGTATCACAACAAAGGAACTTGATGATATTGCTGGAGCACTATTTGAAAAGGCAGGGGCTGTTTCAGCACCGAAAGGGGAATATGATTTTCCAGGTTATACTTGTATCAGTGTGAACGAAGAAGTGGCACATGGCATTCCCGGCGATCGGGTTATTAACGAAGGGGATCTAGTAAACATTGACGTTTCGGGTTCCAAAAATGGCTATTTTGCTGATACGGGTATTTCTATTGTTGTTGGGGAAGGCGATGAACTATTTAAGAAAATCTGCAGCGTTGCAAAAGAAGCATTTGAGGCAGGACTAAAAAAAGCAAAACCAGGTTCAAAAATAACTGGAATGGGTAAGGTCGTTCACCAAATTGCCAGACAGCATGGATTAACAGTTATCAAAAATCTAACTGGTCATGGAATAGGACGGACAATCCATGAAGCACCAGAGTATATTTATAATTATAACGAAACTTCGGACAACGGCCTGTTAAAAGAAGGTATGGTTATCGCATTTGAACCATTTATCTCAACCTTAGAAGAAGAAGTATTTCAAGTGGAAGATGATGAATGGACCTTTGTTACCGAAAACAGCTTTGTTGCACAGTATGAACACACATTAATTATCACCAAAGAGGGACCAATCATTTTAACAAAATAAAAGGGAAATTTTTATAATAATATTTACGCTGTCTTAGGATCCTGGACATTTTCTTTAAAGAAAATGTCCAGGATCCTTTTTTAATGTGTATATACCAAATACCTCCTGATAAACTATTATTGACACATTACCATTTATGAATTACAATTATCTCATATTCAAGATAAATTAATTTGAGATAATTGCTAATAAAATCATAGCAAGGAGTGATGTACGTGGAACTATTAGGACTACATCATGTGTCTATCCTAACAGGTAAAGCAGAAAGAAATTATGACTTTTTTACCAAGATTCTAGGAATGCGATTGGTTAAGAAAACCGTAAATCAAGATAACACAGACTCCTATCATCTTTTTTATGCGGATGCGGAAGGAACTCCTGGAACGGATATTACTTTCTTTGATATTCCCGGCCTTGGGCACACATATAGAGGAACATCAGATATTTCTACAGTATCGCTTAGGGTGAAAAGTACAGATTCATTGTTATTCTGGAAAGACCGTTTTGATCATTATCGAATTCAACATGATGAGATTGAAAAAAGAGCGAACCGCGACACACTAGCCTTTAGAGATTTCGAAGGCACACAATTAATCCTTGTCGCAGATAACGGCGAAAAGGGTGTACGAGCAGGGGTTCCATGGGAGCGTGACGATATTCCATTAGAACATACAATTATCGGATTAGGACCTGTTACACTGACTGTTGGCATTGCCGAACCAACCATTGGGGTGTTGACTGAGGTTATGGGATTTCGCTCCGTCGGTTCTTATCCATCGCTTGATGGAAAGCATCCGGATATATTGGTATATGCAACCGGCGAAGGCGGCAGCGGTGCAGAAGTCCATATTGAAACCAGACCAGAACTGCCTAGAGCTAGATTAGGCCGCGGCGGGGTACACCATGTCGCTTTTCGGGTTCCGAACGAGGAAGAATATGATCAATGGGCAAAGAGACTAAAGGAGTACCGTTTGCCGAATTCCGGAAAAGTTGAGCGATATTATTTCAAAGCATTGTATTTTCGAGAACCAAATGGCATATTATTTGAACTTTCAACAGATACTCCAGGATTCGCTACAGATGAACCAATGGAAACAATGGGTCAAAGCCTGGCATTACCACCATTTTTGGAACCAAAACGCGTCGATATTGAAGCGAAATTAAGACCATTGGAACTTCGTTAATGTAGGCCGACTCCTAAATTAGAATCATGAAATGGAGGAAATAGAAGATGAAACATATATATAATCCAGGGAAAGACGCTGCAAAACCCACATTACTTTTACTGCATGGTACTGGTGGAAATGAACTGGATCTTTTACCACTTGCGGGAATGATTGATGATGAGGCAGCTGTATTAAGTGTCCGAGGAAATGTATTAGAAAATGGAATGCCTCGTTTTTTCCGCAGATTAGCAGAAGGAATTTTTGATGAAGAGGATCTTATTTTCCGGACAAAAGAGTTAAACGAGTTTCTTGACGAAGCAGCTAAAAAGTATCATTTTGATAGAAATAATATTATGGCTATTGGTTATTCCAATGGAGCCAATATTGCTGCAAGTTTATTGTTTCACTATCAAGATGCATTAAAAGGGGCAATTCTTCATCATCCGATGGTTCCGAGAAAAGGTATTGAACTTCCTGACTTAACAGGAAAATCAGTATTTATTGCCGCTGGAAAAAACGATCCTATCTGTTCCCCGCTCGAATCAGCTGAACTACAATCATTATTAGAGAAAGCAAACGCAAAAGTGGAGCTCCATTGGGAAAATAGGGGTCATCAGTTAACCGTCGATGAGGTAGAAGCGGCGGCTGCATGGTATAAAAAGATTGTAAACAAGTAATAAAGTTCAAGACAGGGAATGAATCCCTGTCTTTTCTCATTTAAGAATATCACTAATTGTGAAGAAATTGTGAAAGTCAGGAAAGATGGCTTTACAATCTTATTTTGCGGTTTATAATACCCATATAGGTATTAAACCCATGGGGGTATATCTTGGAGGGTATGAATGGAAGGGTTCTTGTAAAATAAATTTGGAGGGATATAAAATGACCAAGAAAATCATCATCATCGGTGGAGTTGCAGGTGGTGCAACTACAGCAGCAAGATTAAGAAGAATGAATGAAGAGGTAGAAATTATCCTTGTAGAACGCGGTGAACATATTTCATTTGCCAATTGCGGTTTACCTTACTATATTGGTGAGACAATTAAAGATAGAAGTAAATTATTAGTGCAGACGGTAAGAGGAATGTCTGAACGGTTCAAATTGGATATCCGCAATTTCAGTGAAGCATTGAGCATCGATCCAGAAAACAAGAAGGTGACGATCAAAAATTTACAAACGGGGGAAGTGTACGAAGAATCATATGACAAATTATTATTATCACCAGGTGCACGACCTATTGTCCCTCCAATCCCGGGAATAAATGAAAACGGGACTCTATTTACTTTACGAAATATTCCTGATACAGACCGGATCAAAAACTATGTTGATTCTAACAATCCTAAAAAGGGAGTCATTATCGGCGGCGGTTTTATTGGGATTGAAATGGCCGAAAACTTAGTGGATAGGGGAATAGAAGTAACTATTATCGAGATGGCCAATCAAATAATGGCTCCGATTGATTTTGAAATGGCTAGTATTTTACACAGTCATTTAAAAGAAAAAGGTGTACAGCTAATTTTAGAAAATGGTGTTCAATCATTTAGTGACGAAGGAAAGCGGATCGTCCTATCTGATGGGACGGAAATGGAAACAGATATGACAGTTCTGTCTATCGGTGTTAGACCGGAAAATGAATTGGCTAAGACAGCAGGTTTGGAATTAGGAGAGCGCGGCGGAATCATTGTAAATGAGTACCTTCAAACATCGAATCAATATATTTATGCTGTTGGAGATGCAGTAGAAGTAGTTGATTATATAAGCGGTGCAAAAACGATAATCCCGCTTGCCGGACCTGCTAACCGTCAAGGTCGGATAGCTGCGAATAACATGATGGGGAAGAAAGAGAAGTATCAAGGAACAATGGGTACCTCAATTGCGAAGGTGTTTGACTTAACTGTCGCTGCCACTGGAAATAATGAAAAACTATTAAAGCGCTTAGGTATGTCCTATGAAGTCGTTCATATTCACCCGAGCTCACATGCAGGGTATTACCCAGATGCAGCACCAATTGCCTTAAAAGTAATATTTGAGAAACAAACTGGAAAAATCTTTGGAGCCCAAGCCGTAGGCGCGGACGGTGTCGATAAGCGGATCGATGTGATTGCTACAGCCATAAAAGGCGGTTTAACGGTAGAAGATCTGACTAACCTTGAATTATCCTACGCCCCACCGTATTCGTCTGCTAAGGATCCTGTAAATATGGCAGGCTATGTGGCATCCAATATCACAGAAGGTGAATTGGAGCATATTCAATGGCATGAAGTGGACCAAATTGTTGCAGAGGGTGGACTCTTAATCGATGTTCGAGAGCCAATGGAACGTGAATTTGGATATATTGAAGGCTCCATAAATATCTCCCTAAACGAACTAAGAAATAAATTAGCGGATATTCCAAAAGATCAGACCATTTATGTCAGTTGTCAAGTAGGATTAAGAGGATATTTAGCCAGTCGGATTCTAAAGAATAACGGTTATCGTGTTAAAAATGTAGATGGCGGTTGGAAAACGTATTCTTCTGTAAGAAACGGTGATTAAATTTTGGATTAAAAAGATATAATACAGGCATATTGGCATCGTCAATTGATGCTCTTTTTGCTTGAAAAAATATACGGTTGACAAAATACCCTAATGGGTATATTATATAACTTGTCAATATCGTTCTGTATCAAGGAGGTTACGTGCATGGATTATAATGATCAAATGAAAAATAGAGTGAAACGGATTGAAGGACAATTAAGAGGAATTCTTAGAATGATGGAAGAAAATAAGGATTGCAAAGAAGTGATCACCCAATTATCTGCAGCAAGGACAGCCATCGATCGTACAATTGGGGTTGTCGTTAGTTCTAATTTAGTGGAGTGTGTTCAAAAAGCCACTGAAGAAGGCGAAAGAAGTATGGAAGAATTAGTAAAAGAAGCGGTTAATCTGCTGGTGAAAAGTCTGTTAAAGAAGGGTTGACACCTTCTTTAATTTTTAATACTATTATACCCATAGGGGTAATGGTAAGTATTCTTTAGGAGGAATGAATCAGTGAATATAGCGAAAGTATTAGATGCAA
>NZ_JBMPZU010000040.1:0-44151 GCF_049463095.1 Neobacillus sp. 19
ATGTTGTGCCGTTTATTCGTTGGGTTGTGCAGCCACCGATGCCGCCAAACCCAACAACCTAGATAGGCGTTTTCGCATTTATCGTGAAACGCTTTCGCGTTTTTAATTTTGCGCCGCTTCAACCTTAACAGGTGCGTGGCCTTTGGCTGCTAAAACAACCCCTTCAATGTCTTTTTTCACGGTGTCAAAGTCACCGGATTTAAGTGCACCAACATTTATGACCATATCGATTTCTGTTGCACCATTTGCAATTGCGTCACGTGTTTCAGCTGATTTCACAAACGTGCTTGTTGCTCCTAACGGAAAGCCGACAACCGTGGTAACACCTACGCCAGAATCCTTCCAGTTCTTTAGCAGCAGTCTGTACCCAGTATGGATTCACACACACGGTTGCGAATTTATGTTCTTTTGCTTCTTCACAAAGCTTGATGATTTGCTCTTTAGATGCCTCTGGCTTTAAAAGTGTATGATCGATCATTCGAGCAACGGACGGGCCCGCTATATGGTGGTCGCTGGTCCTTCTTTATACGTTACGTTTCCAGAAGGTTTAACCTCCTTCAACGCTTCCTTATTTGTTAATTGCTGCATGATTTGATTTGTAATTTGTTCTACTAATGCTTCAATTTGCACCCTTATTCACCTCACCCTTAATGTAGTCGATCAACGATTCCGGCAATGACGGCATCAAAAGAACCAGTTGGATCTTCTAAAATGTCCTTGGCCGATCCGCCTTCTTCCAAAACCAGTACATAATCACCAACTCCAGCCTGAAAGCGGTCAAAGGCAATCATGGCTTCACCGCATTCGTTCCCCTCTGCATCAACAGGGATCACAACCATTAGCTTTTTATTATGATGACTCGGTGTTTTAATCGTTGATACGACATTCCCAACCACTTTTGCTAGTTTCATTATTTTACTGCAGGAAGAATTTTTTCGATATCAGTATGCGGTCTTGGGATTACATGGACAGATAAGAACTCGCCAACACGCTGTGCGGCATCGGCACCTGCTTCTGTTGCTGCCTTCACCGCACCAACATCACCTCGCACCATGACACAAACCAAACCTCCCCCAACATTCACTTTTCCAAGAAGGGTAACATTTGCTGCTTTTGTCATCGCATCTGCCGCTTCAATAGCTCCTACTAATCCTTTTGTTTCAATCATTCCTAATGCGTTGCTCATTTATTTTTCCTCCATTCGTTTAGTCACATTATAGTAATCGATAATTCCTAAAATCCCAGCGTCTGATGGGACTAAATCTTTATTAAGCGGTAGGGAAGACTCCCTGCTTTTGGCAAGATAAACGAGATCCCCTTGTCCTGATTGTCCTATCGTATCTATAGCCACAAGTGGTTTGCCTTTATCCTGTAACTGATCATCAACTGGTTGGACAATCAGAAGCTTTAACCCTATTAAATTTTCATTTTTATGGGTACAGACCATGTTTCCAATCACTTTGGCTACAAACATTTTTCTAACCTGCCTTTAACGATGTAAGAAGCGACTTTCAATTTCCATAATCTTCGTGACACGACGGTCATGTCGGCCACCTGCAAAGTCGGTTTCCAGCCAAGTTTTTACTAATTGCTTTGCAAGACCTTCGCCTATAAATTGCCCGCCAATCGATAACACATTCGCGTTATTGTGTTCTTTACTGTTGATGACAGAGGTTAAATCCCAGCACACCGCACCGCGGACGCCGGGGATTTTATTTAGTACCATCCCGCTGCCGATGCCCACACCATCGATCATGATGCCGACATAGTCAGCATTCGTGGCAACTGTTTCGCCAACCAGAAAGGCGATATCGGGATAGTCTACTGATTCACCCGCCTTACAGCCAAAGTCAAGATATTCATAACCTAGTTCGGTTAAATACGTTTTTAATGTTTCTTTCAGTTCGTATCCACCATGGTCGCAGCCAATCGCAACTTTTTTCATTTACTTTTTTCTCCTTTGGCAAATACATTAATTATTCCGTCAAACGATTGAGCCTTCAGGCTCGCACCACCGACAAGTACGCCATCTATATCCGGCATCACACAGTAGTCGGCAGCATTGCTTTCATTCGCTGATCCTCCATATAAAATCGATATTCCGACTGCTTGAGGGCCGAGAATTTGCTTCAAAACGGAGCGAATATAGGCATGTGTTTGCTGGGCTGAATCAGCTGTTGCTGATTGCCCTGTTCCAATTGCCCATACCGGCTCGTACGCAATAATCACTTCGCTGGAACTGACATCCTTCAATGCGCCGAAAAGCTGTGTCGTTAAAACTCGTTCCGTTTGCCGTGAATTTTTTTCTTCTAACGTTTCGCCGATGCAAATAATCGGTGTTAGCCCTGTCTTTAGCGCCTGTTTTACCTTTTTATTTACGAGTTGATCATCCTCGCCGGCATACTGCCTTCTTTCGGAATGGCCAATGATGACGTATTCGCATCCAACATCCAGCAGCATGCTTGTGGATGTTTCGCCTGTGTAAGCCCCTTGATCAGCCCAATGGACGTTTTGGCTGCCTAAAGCAATTGGTTTTCCTGATTGCTTGATCAAAAGATGTGCCGGATAGAGAAGCTGTGTCGGCGGACAGATAACGACAGATACATTCTTATTGCTCTTTAGGTCATGAAAGAATTCGGCTGCCTCAGCTACCATATTGTTCATTTTCCAATTGCCAATGACATACGTCTTTCGATCGTGTTGAAGCTCAAGACCGCTTAATGTATGACTAATTGCATCTCTTACAAGGTTTTTGATATAAATTTCAATGGATTGTTCCATTCTCTTTCACCTTATTCAGCTTTCGGTAAAATACCTTCTACATCACCGTTTGGACGTGGAATGACGTGTACAGAAAGTAGTGTACCCACACGCTGTGCGGCCTCGGCGCCCGCTTCTGTTGCTGCCTTCACAGCACCAACATCACCACGGACCATTACCGTTACAATTCCTGCTCCAACTAATTCCCTTCCCACTAATGAAACATTGGCTGCCTTCACCATCGCATCTGCTGCTTCAATCGCACCTACTAATCCTTTTGTTTCAATCATACCTAACGCTTCTTGACTCATTATATTTCCTCCTTTAGTAACCTCTTGTTTTTGTGTTGCCTCTTTTTCTTCTTGTGAAGGGACGATTTGTTCTTCCTTCGATTTGGCCAATTAACACACCTCGCTATATAATTCTAAATCCATCTACTAAAACGCAGCGGCGCTGACGTGTAAATGTTTTCGCACTGGTTAATCCTTCACCCGTCGGCCCGGCAATAGTCAGTGTTGTGAATCCTTCGCTTTCAAAACCTAAACCCGCTACTGAAGGTCCATTTTTCACAAAAATAGTCGCTTGGATTTCCTGCGCCATTTTTGTTAAATTAGTAACGTTTTGCGAGTGCATAATCGCTGTATGGCGGTTTCCCTTTTCAGCGATGACTGCAAGCTGAATTGCTTGATCGACATCCGTAACCCTGACGATCGGTAAAATCGGCATTAACATTTCTGTCATCACCAATGGGTGATCTTTCGTTGTTTCTGCAATGATTAACCTTACATTAGGGCTTGCTTGGATGCCGGCTGCCTGCAAGATCACCGGAGCGTCTTTTCCGATAAAGTCTCTGTTTGGATAAAACTTATCGTTTTTCTTCACCAATATCTTTTCCAGCAGCTTTTCTAATTGGAAGCCTTTCAGTTCAATGGCTCCGTTTTTCACCATTTCCGCTTTAAGGGCATTGGCTATTTTATCAACAACGAAGACTTCTTTCTCAGCTGTACATAACACGTTGTTGTCAAAGCTGGCACCTTTTACGATGTCAGCAGCAGCCTGCGGGATGATTGCGGTTTCATCAACAACAACAGGCGGATTACCAGGACCGGCTGCGATCACCTTTTTGCCCACCGCCATCGCGGCCTTTACAACAGGACCGCCGCCGGTTACGACAAGAGCATTCACCATGGGATGATTCATCACTTGCGCAGACGTTTCCAGATTTGGTGCAGCCACAGATGTGAGTGCATTCTCCGGTCCTCCTGCAGCAGTTATCGCCTTGTTTAACAGCTTCAGTGTTTTAAGTGAAACTTGTTTTGCACTAGGGTGTGGGTTGTAAACAACCGTATTCCCAGCTGCAATCATAGAAATCGAATTGTTAATCACGGTTGCAGCCGGGTTGGTTGAAGGCGTGATTGAACCAAAGACCCCAATCGGTGCATATTCGACAAGTGTTAATCCATCATCACCCGAATAAGCCGTACTGACTAAATCTTCAACCCCTGGCGTTTTATTCGCAGCTAAAAGAATTTTCGCGATTTTATCTTCGATCCTGCCAAGCTTTGTTTCTTCCACGGCAAGCTGCGCCAACTCCCTCGCATGCTGCCGGCTTGCTGCTCTCATGTTTTCAATCATTTGTTTCCTTGCGGCAGTGGTTAGCTTGCGCAGTTTTTCCCACGCCTGCTTTGCCGCAGCTGCTGCTTCATCAACAGTGGCAAACACACCATCGCCAAGGCTGATCCCTTCATCGGCATCAGCTTCGGCCGTTTGAGGATGCCCCAATTGCTGCAGTACTTGTTCAACCATTTTTTTGATATCGCTTTCATTTACTTGCAATATTAGCTACCTCCTTTTTTGAAAGTAAGGGCACCTTGTATTTCAATTTGATCGACGATACCTATAATCGCAGCATCTGTAGGGACACCATTTGTCATATCTGTTTGCCGTGCTGAACTACCGCTGACAAGTAACACCACTTCTCCTACACCTGCTCCGACGGTGTCAATCGCAACAAGCGGTTTACCGTCGTCGATAATCGTCCTTAAATCAAGCGGCTGGACGATTAGGAGCTTCTTCCCTTTCAATTTTTCTGCTTTGGTGGTGGAGACAATTGAACCAACCACTTTACATATGAGCATAGCGTCCCTCTTTTCTAGGAGTCTTTTTTCTTAATCTCAAGCTTTAAATCTTTTGCCAGGTCCATTGCAGATGGTGTCACCTTACTCCTTGCCGGGACGATGATTTGTTTAAGTCCTTCCTGAGAAGCCTTTTCCACATGTTTTGCAAGAATGAGCGATTGTTTCTCCCGGTATGCCTTAAATTGGTCATCAACAGTTGCTGCCAGCTTTTTTAAAGGAACCCATTTCACCTGATCCGCTTGAATCTGTCTTATGTATAACTGCAAACGATCCTGAACGGACTGGGGGGCATGGATTTGCTGGTACACATTTGGCGCTACATCATTGCTCGCGATGATAATCGGCTTGCCAAGCATTTGAAATTGTACCGTAAGCCAGACAGCCAGTTCATCATCTATCGTAAGGGCCAGCTTCGAAAGCAAACGATATGATGCCGCAGGAACAACAAGCACAGAGGAGTGTTCAACAACGCTAATCAATTGTTGCTGTGTTGCCTCTTCCAATAAAAGATAAGATGTTCCATTTAATGGATTTACAGCAGGGAGCCAATCCTTCGAAAGGATCCACGTTACTTTATAAGCTGTCAGTATTGGAGTAACTGCTTCCAAAACCGATGCAGGATTAGGAGATTGATAGCCTAAAAGAATCGTGATCGGTTGTCCTTTATTTTCATGTAAATGATTATGTAAATACTCTAGGACTACTTCCCTGACAATTTCTTTAATCTCTTCTTTACTACCCATCTCCATCATCCCCCTCCTGTATGCTTAGTGCTTTCCAGTGCCACAATCTCTCCCAACTGCCCATTTTTGATGTTAGCAGCATTGGCTTCGTCAAGGTCGATGTGCATCTCCAGCTTATACTTTGGTGAAACTCGTATTAAAACATTTGCAAAAATAACCCCGCGGTCTCCATCTACCTTCACTTGGACCCGATCCCCATCAGCTACACCAAACGACTCACTATCGCTAGGGTGCATATGAATGTGGCGCCTTGCACAAATCAATCCTTCATTTATTTTGATTTGACCCCTGGGGCCTTGGATTGTGATTGACGCCGATCCTTTAATATCACCGGAATTCCGTAACGGGGGTTTCACTCCAAGAGTAAATCCGTCAAATAGAGAAATTTCCACCTGGGTGCTGCCTCGCGCTGGTCCGAGAACCCGTACATGTTGGATCTTTCCTTTAGGTCCGATAAGGGTAATGGTTTCCTTAGCAGCAAATTGGTTCGGCTGGGATAAATCCTTCAACTTCTGTAATTGATAGCCGCGTCCAAAGAGACGTTCCACATGTTCAGGTGATAAATGAATATGGCGATTGGAAACTGCAATCGGAACCTGCTTAGATTTTTGCAGTGTATTCCTGACAATCTCCTGGACTAATTCTCTTATTCTTTCTTTATCCATGAATGGTATCACCCCCCAAATCGAGTAAAGCCTTGGCAGTATATTGGTCGGTAATCAGGACATTGGCATGACCCCCGTGAAGGGCACCGTAAATCCCATCAACTTTTGTATTGCCTCCGGCTATAAGGATGCCGTATTCTTTTTCAACTAATTGTGATAGTTCAATACCAATCGTACGATCATTTAGAGCCTCGTGACTAATATGTCCTTTCAAATCAATAAACCGCGAGCAAATATCACCGACGGTTTTATTTGACTTTAGTATTTCGATATCATTGTCTAAAAAATAGCCGGCGTGCATCAATGTGGATTGTTCACCGGGCTCTCCTACCGTGAATATCGCAATATTTGCCTGTTTGCCTAGTTCCAAAATCCTTCTCACATGCCTGTCGGCAACAATGGCCTGCTTTACAACAATATGGTCAACAACCGCTGGAACTGGCAAGAAATGCGGGGTCGTATGAAAAGCATTTGCCAACCCATTGATAATCTCTGATGCATATGTACTGGATTCTGAGTAACTCACCCCGCCATTAAGCTGGACAATCGTTACATCCTTTACATTCTTAGGCTGCAGTTTTTTGACTAGTTGAAAAAGGGTTGTTCCCCAAGTGATCCCGATGGTATCTCCGCTTTGTACAATCTTATGCAAGTAATCGGCAGAAACTTCTCCTAGTTTCTCTTTTATTAGTTCATCCTCATATTCCGGAATCGGAGCGACAATACAGTCCTTTAGCTGAAATTTATCTCTTACCCTTTTTGCAAGCTCGAGAACATTTTCAGTGGGGTCACATATTTTTATATGAACAACACCCTCTTGAACAGCTTGGACGAGAAGCCTTGAGACGGTAGGACGGGAAATACCTAATTTCTTCGCAATTTCCTGCTGGCTGTAGTCTAATTGATAATACATTTTAGCCACTTCCACTAGCCGCGATATTTTTTCATCCGCCATCATCATTCACCTATTTTTCTATAGTTATCATATTCAAAAACAACCATTCCCTAAAAAAGTAAACGGTTTCAAAACATTGTTTAACTAATATGTACAATATTTCAAAAAACACAAATAACTGAAATTATGCTAAACCATGATGAACATATGTTAATTTCATTATAACCGATGGAAAGCCACTGTCAATTACTCTTTCGGAGTATTTCGACATTTTATAGTAAAAAAAACACTCGCAATTTACAAATTGTAAGATTGCGAGTGTTCTTTTTCTATTCCTATAGTATTTTATTTCAAAATTAACTCACAAGACTTGATGGTCCCGCCTCTCTTTAGCAGCAGATAAGTAATCATGGACAAGAAGCATAAATTCAATGGCGACCCTTTTTTCGTGCGCCATAAAATCCTCCCCCAAGAGGTTTTCAAGCTTCTGGAGTCGATGGTATAATGTTTGCCTTACAATATACAGTTTGTTAGATGTTTCCTGTTTAGAGCCATTACATTCCAAATAGACTTTTAACGTTTCTAGAAGCCTAGCATTATATGTACGGTCATATTGAATAACAGGCTGAAGATATTCTGCTGACAGCTCCTGTAAATCGTTATACACACTTAATTGAGAAATGAGACGGTATAAATGTAAATCCTCGTAAAAATGGGAAATTTGTTTGTTTGGCATTTTTTGTTGTATTCGTAGAGTCTCTTTTTGCTGATTGATAGCTTTTATGTACGTCACCTACGGAATGAATAAACTTCCCGGCTGCGATGATGAATTTCGCCGAGGATTGTTTCTGAATAAATTCAGATTCCTTAATGGATTCGATTGCTTTTTTAATTCGTTCCTTCAAATTCCTTTTCGTACGATTATTCAATAGAATGAAGGTAATTACGTTTCTTTATCAACAAAAAAAACCGAAAATCCATTTTGCTCAAAAATTGATCGAAACAATAATTTTAAATAAGTCATATCCTGACCTGCTTTTTCTTTCATAGGGATATGTTTCGTGAGGATAACCACAGCATCATTCGTCTTTGTTTTTATTCCATTTTCTAATAAGTAATCATGGATTTCCTCGAGTGAATGCTCATTCTCCAACCAGCCATGGAGCCATTCAAACTCTTGCACCCGCTTTTTTTCCTCTACAAATAAATCTCTTAATAAATGCTGGGCTAATGCAGTGGCTGTTCGATCCAAAATCAATAAATCATATTCGTTGATCGGAATATCTTTGGAATATATAAACAACTCGGCATATTCCTGACCAAATAAGAAAATTGGCGATGCAGCGATATGTAGATTGTCTTGTTTTTTTGCCTTTTTTAGCTGTTGTATAATAACAGATTGTTCACTGCTGCTTATTTCTGGTACAAATTCATACTCCTGATTTTTCAGACGGAAAATAATTTGGACATCTAAAGCCGAGAAAATAAACTGAAGGATATCCTCGTATGTTTCGATTGTTAGCAACTGTTTATTTAGGCTCTGTGAATAATTCTCTAAATCCGAAATTTTTTGATATTGCTGATTAATGATAACCGAATGTAAATCTTGGGTAATTTCAACAAACGGAACTTCTTTTTGAAAAATAATGATCGGAAATTGATGTTCATTGGCAATTTCAATGACTTCATCAGGAACTTTAGTTAAATACGTTCCAATCTCCATACACAATCCAGCGGCATTTTGTTCAATGAATTCCCTGACCATTGACACAAATAAAGTTGAATTGTCCTTCCAGGCAACACCGGTTGATAAAATGAGCTCATGCCCATTTAACAGATTCCGAATACTAGTCGCTTCCACCACATGAACCCATTTGACGGTCCGCTGGATGCCTCCATGCCCTGCAATCACTATGGCATGTTCAAAATGTTTTCGCTTAAAAATATCTGCGACCGTTAATTGGAAATGTCCCTTCATACCTATGATTCTCCTTGAACTTAAGATATTTGGGTAAAGAAGGATTGACCATTCGACCAATCCTTCCCTAATTTTGCGAAACCCTTTCTTAGCTGTTTGCCTGTTTCTGGTTAATTAAAAAATGTGAGAAATACTTGCGGCCATTTGCTGTTCCGATAAGAAGGGTTTCGGTTACGTTGCCATTTGGGTGTAGAAAATCAACGGAAGCTCCGTTTAAATGTTCTCTTACCCCACTGATCCGGCAGCCCTTTTGGATAAGGAAATCAATTTTGTCTCTTTCATCGAGAAATTGCTGATGTTCTGACATGTTATCCTCCTCAAATTCTGATTTAGTATAAATCTACATTATTTGGAATTTCCTCTATAACAGGTTCAAATGCCTTGTCTTCGATAACCCAATCACGGCCAACAGAAATACCTAAATATTTTTCATCGCTGGGATCTTCAATTTCCGCTTGCTTATATTTTTTGAACCACCAGTATTTAGCAAGGACATAGTAGATTCCTGCACCAACTAAGAAGCCTATTAAAAACCCATATTCCGGCACAAAATAGGATGCAATTCCACCGATAATCCAGGCAAAAAATCCAGCAGCATTTACACCGCCCATATATTTATACTGACCATGATCTTCATATAATTCAGGGACATTAACACGTCGTTTCCGAAGCAAATAATAATCGGCAAATAGAATACCTACAATAGCCGATAATATTCCCCCGACAATGAGCAGAATCGGAATAATGACACCAAACAATGTCCATGGCTGGACGATGGTGCCAACAATACCTGCAGTGATTACACCCGCCCAAAATGGAAACTTCGGACCTCCCACATTAGAGAATATGGTGGCTGCTGGAACAACATTTGCGGCGGTATTGGTTGACCATTGGGCCAACACAATCATCAATAGCAGAACAGCAAGGATAAAACCGCTAGCAGATTCCTGAAGCGCAACAACAGGGTCGTAATTTAATACCGCAGCATAGGCAACAGCACCAATAATGATCATAAAGGTTTGCGTTAATGGCATCGCAACCATGTTTCCAATTAAGGAGCCTTTATTACGTTTAAACCAGTTCTTTTCATGTGCGGGCGCTTTAATAAAACGGGAGATAGTCGGTATATCGGCACTCAATGTTGCCCAAAAGCCCATGTTACTGAAAATAACTACTAAAAAGGCAGTAAAGGCAGCACCGCCCGTAACAGGGGACTCCGCCCAACTCCAAATATCTCTTCCGGCAGCTGCAGCTTTATCTGATAAAGACGAATACATCCACAACGAAATTAAGATAATGATAGGAGCAGCAAGGTCAGCAAATCGCTCAATCGATTTAATTCCTAAAGCAGTATTAACTAATTGAACAACAGCAAAAATGAGGAAGCAGATAAACCAATTATCAAAACCAAATAAAATATTTAAGATGCCGTTCATGGCTGTCGCACCAAAATACGTATTAATCCCAAACCACATCGATGCCGTTATTCCACGCGTAATCGAAGGAATATGGGTACCTATCGTACCAAAAGGTGCCCTCATATAAACAGGAAAGGACAACCCGTGTTCAATCCCAATATCAGCGATTAATGAAATGAAAAAACCAATCGCGAGGCTGCCAATGACGGTGGCGAGAATTACCCAGGGTAATGAAAGGCTCATAATTCCGGAGCCCCCGATGGCAAAGGCGGCAAGAACGACACACATTCCCACCCACATAAATGAAAACCCTAATTTGGTTATTTTTCGATCTTTTTGATGAATCGGTAATAAGTCGGGCGATTTTAAGTGGCTTTTTTTCATATGAACACTCCATTTCGGTTATTCTACAAGAATTTTAGATTCCAAAATTCAAAACCGACAACAGCATTTCAATTTAAAAACGGCAATTGCCCAGGACGTTCTGAGCAATTGCAGGAGTGGTTCCATAATTGGTGAAGTGAAGCTTGGTCATTTAGTTGATTGATAAAGTTTGGTCTTGGGCCGTTGCGGCACTCGTATTATATTTTGCCCGTTTCAAATATTGCCCAGATCCCGGATTCCCCACAAACTGCTTATCACGGATCACATATTCCCCGCGAACTAAAACAGAAACCGGCTCCCCCGTCACCTTCATCCCTTCAAAGGCGTTGTAATCTACCGCCATATGATGGGTTTCAGCTGAGATTACCCGTTCAATCGCTGGGTCAAAAATGACGATGTCTGCGTCAGCACCAATTGCAATTGTTCCTTTATTCGGGAACAAGCCAAACAGTTTGGCAATGCGAGTAGATGTGATATCAACAAATTGGTTGAGACTAATGCGTCCTTTTTTCACTCCCTCTGAAAATAGAATGGATAAACGATCCTCAATAATCGGTCCCCCATTCGGGATCTTAGTGAAGTCCTCCTTCCCTAAATCCTTTTGCCCGTTAAAATCAAACGAACATTGATCAGAGCCAAGTGTTTGCAGCTGACCGCTCTTTAAGGCATTCCAAAGAACTTCCTGGTTCCATTTTTCACGTAATGGCGGAGACCAGACATATTTTGCTCCTTCAAAATTCGGCTTTTCTAAATAGCTCTGGTCGAGGACTAAGTATTGAGGACATGTTTCGCCCCAAACATCAAAACCCTTACTGCGTGCCTCCGCAATTTTTTCCACTGCATCAGCACAGGATACATGGACAACGTAGAGCTGCGAGTTTG
This sequence comes from Neobacillus sp. 19, assembly GCF_049463095.1. Taxonomy (NCBI): domain Bacteria; kingdom Bacillati; phylum Bacillota; class Bacilli; order Caryophanales; family Bacillaceae; genus Neobacillus; species Neobacillus sp. 19. Next base: position 11,864 of record NZ_JBMPZU010000040.1, read on the forward strand.
CCAGTCCAGTAAGCTTTGCCGCCCGTCCTGTTGCCTCACCCTCTAATTCAGGCGGTCTTGTTAACGCATGATAAATGGGTTCTGTTTTTCCTTCCTCTAATGCCTTTTTCGTTAAATAATCGATGACGTCGCCATTTTCCGCGTGGACCATTACCAATGCTCCATGTTCTTTCGCGGAAACTAATGTACGGAATAATGTTTCATCATCAGCCTGGAACACATTTTTGTAAGCCATAAATACTTTAAACGAGGTAATTCCTTCCTCATTTATGACCTGTGGAAGTTCATTAAGAACATTTTCGTTAATTTCTGAGATCATCAAGTGGAAACCATAATCAATAACTGCTTTTTCTCGTGATTTGTCATGCCACGTTTGAATCGCATTCTTAAGCGGTTCCCCTTTATTGGTTAAGCAAAAGTCAATTACGGTTGTGGTTCCGCCAAAGGCAGCAGCAATGGTGCCCGATTCAAAATCATCCTTTGTCACCGTTCCTCCAAAAGGCATGTCTAAGTGGGTGTGAGGGTCAATCCCTCCCGGAAAGACAAGGCAGCCTTTCGCATCAATGACTTCTGCACCAAGAGCTGATAAATTCTTGCCAATTTGTGATACTTTTCCATCTTCGATTAATATCTCTGCTTGGTACGTGTCACATGCAGTAACAATTGTGCCATTTTTAATAATTTTTTTCATTGATTGGTTCCTCCTATTCTATCTCTCTTACTTGGTTACATCTGCTTTGCATTCTACTGCAACATTTAAAGCGGATTGACGCTCATTCCATGTCATTGGCGGCAGTTCCCTTGCTGCTTCAACCATGTCAATCGCACCATCAACCGGACAGACAATTGAACATAAATTACAGCCTACACAGTCTTCCTCTCGTACCTTAAGATAGCTTTTTCCTGATTCATCTGTAAGCATATCGATGCATTGATGGGACGTATCTTCACAGGCAATATGACATTTGTTGCAATTGATACAAACATCGGTATTGATTTTGGCAACAATATTGTAATTTAAGTCCAAATTCCCCCAATCCGAGTATCTTGGGACAGACTTTCCAATAATGTCTGATACAGATGCAATCCCTTTACTGTCTAAGTAATGGCTGAGGCCCTCAATCATATCCTCGACAATGCGAAAACCATGGTGCATTGCGGCTGTACAAACTTGAATCCCCGTTGCCCCCATGAGCATAAATTCCACTGCATCCTGCCAATTCGATATGCCGCCAATTCCGGAAATTGGTACATTAATATGCGGATGTCTGGCACATTCTGCAACCATATTAAGGGCAATTGGCTTAACCGCGGGTCCGCAATAACCGCCGTGTGCCCCTTTGCCTGCGACATGCGGGATGGTATTCCAGGAGTCAAGATCTACTCCCATTAAGCTATTGATTGTGTTAATCATACTAATGGCATCTGCTCCGCCATTACATGCTGCTTCGGCTGTAGCGGTAATATCCGTTATATTTGGAGTCAATTTTACAATAACAGGTGTCTTGGCCACTTCTTTTACCCAATATGTTTGCCTTTCGACAAGCGCCGGCACCTGGCCGGAAGCAGAACCCATTCCCCGCTCTGCCATTCCGTGCGGACAGCCAAAGTTAAGTTCTAGGCCGTCAACCCCGACATCCTCCACCCGCTTGACAATTTCATGCCATTTTTCCTGCTTTGGCTCGACCATTAACGAGGCGATAATGGCATGGTCAGGGAATCGCTTTTTCGTTTCGTAGATTTCCTTTAAATTCACATCTAATGGCCGGTCGGTAATGAGCTCGATATTATTAAAACCCGCTACCCTTTGTCCGTTAAAACTAATCGCGGCAAATCTGGATGATACATTCAAGATCGGATCACCTAATGTCTTCCAAACTGCCCCGCCCCAGCCGGCTTCAAAAGCCCTCTGAACTTGGTAGCCTGAATTTGTAGGCGGTGCAGATGCCAGCCAGAACGGATTAGGAGATTTTATTCCTGCAAGATTAATGCGTAAATCAGCCATCACTTTTCCCCCTTTGTGATTCCTAGATTAATAGATTAATTTGCCAAACCTACAGCTGAATTTTGCTTGTGGATTGCATAGGCAACATTTTTCCCTTGCTGGGCAGCTGTTACGACCATTGCATCCCCTTTTCCTTTACCAAAAACCACATCACCGCAAGCAAATATTTTTGGATTGGAAGTCTGGAGGGTTTCTTGTTCGACCTTTACTACACCGCCAGCATGCTGCAGGCCAAATGCTTCGATTAATTCTAAGTGCCTTGTTTGTCCGATTGCCTTTACCACTGCGTCCACAGGAATGACGTGTTCGGAACCTTCCATCTCATATGGTCTGCGGCGGCCATCCTTTTCAGGTTCTCCAAGTTTCATTTTGATGCATTCAATCCCCGTTACCTTTCCAAATTCATCGCCAATAATCCTTTTTGGTGCGGTTAACCAACGGAATTCTACCCCATCTTGTTTCGCAAATTCATATTCAAAATTGTAAGCAGTCATTTCCTCTTCAGTTCTCCGATATAAAATCTTAACGTTTTCTGCCCCTAAACGAACAGAACATGTTGCCCCGTCAATCGCGGTATTTCCGGCTCCTATGACCACCACTCGTTTACCGACAAAGCTTTGCGATAACTGACCGCTTTTCGTTGCCTTCACAAATTCAATTGCATCATAAACTCCATCCAAATTTTCACCTTCCACACCGAGGTTAGGAACATGTGCCATTCCTACAGCCAAGATGATGTTATCGAAAACTTCAGTTATTTCTTGAACTGAAATATCCTTTCCGACAACTGTGTTCGTTCTAATTTTTACATTTAATTTTTCAACCTGTTCGACTTCCCAAAAGGAAATTTTTTGCGGCAGCCGGAACGAAACTATACCATAAGTATTTAATCCCCCCGCTCTTTCAGCAGCTTCAAAAATAGTCACATCATAGCCCAGTCTGGCAAGTTCCCGTGCAGCTGATAATCCGGCTGGGCCGCCGCCAATCACGGCAACTGTTTTACCATTTGAAACACCAGGTTGAAAAAGAGTTTGTTCGTTTTGGATTGCCCAATCTGTTGCGTACCTTTGGAGATTGCCAATCATGATTGGTTTTGTGGAATGGTTGAGAACACAAGCTCCCTCACAGAGCTCCTCTGTAGGACAAACCCTGGCACAGCTTGCCCCAACAGGATTCGAAGACATAATGGTTTTAGCAGATCCAAGCAGATTTCCTGAGGCAATTTTTTTAATAAAGGATGGAATATCAATTCCGGTAGGACATGCCTTTATACATGGGGCATCATAGCAATAGAGGCATCGGTTTGATTCTTCAACAGCTTCTTGCTTTGTTAGTGCTTGTTCCACCTCAAGAAAGTTGTCATCAAGGTTAGACAAGGATATACGCTGCATTTTTTCATTCGCCAAGTGAAATCCTCCTTCAATTTTGAATGGTTAATTTACTAGAAATGAAAGCGCTTTAAAAATAAGAGATACCTAAATTTACACCAACCCCTTTTGGATGAATGAATAATATCCAGAAAATTCCGCATCTTATCTTCCATTTTACAGTTCCTTGATAGGCAATTCACCATACAACTTGTAAAATGATGACAGTATTTCATTATCCAATATGTAAAAAGAAATTTGTTTCCACTAACCGCTATGATAGTCGACTGTCATAATAGCCTTCTTGTACATATTTGAATTCTTTTTCAATTTATCACAACCATATCAAAAAAAATGTAAAAAAATGACGAATTAGCCATTTTTTGAATAAAAAACTTTCGACATTCGTAAATTACTTGCTGACATTTGCAGAGCAGATGAACATTTCGGTCCAATTAGTGAATCTTAATAAAAAATTAAGGATAATTATCTATGATCATGGCATACTAACGTTTTAAGTGAGGAGTTACCCATGAAAAAATTCATTGTTTCTATCATTCTTATTATCGCAGTGTTAGGCTTTCCCGTTTATCAATTGACGAATGCCAGCACCACCCCCTTTTTTCATTTGGTAAACGGAAGTGAAGCTACAGAGACAGTAAGTGTCGTTGAGGAATCTGATACACAAACCGAACAAATTGATAACAAACCCGCATTGCAGTTGGCCATCATGAGTGACACTCACATTGATACACATGATCCAGTTGTGAATCAGAAATTTGTAACAGCTTTACAGGATTTAAAAAAGGTCGCACCAGATTATGATGCGATTTCCATTAACGGTGATATGACAAACTTCGGCCTGGCTGAGGAATACCAACTATTCAAGTCCATCCTTAAGGAAAATAAAAACCCGTCTGCGGATGAATTCATGGTTATCGGTAATCATGAATGGATGGAAAAACGGATTATTCCTGAAACATCTGTATCTGATGAGCAATTAAAAGGCAGATTTATTGAAGAAATGAATGTGTCCGGACTTTATTATGATAAATGGATTAATGGCTATCATTTTATTACAATTGCAGGTGAAAAATCAGAGGCCACAATGGTTGGAATGTACGGAGATTCTGAGAGAGACTCCGCCTACGTGACAGAAGAACAAATTAAATGGCTGGAAAAAACGCTGCCAATCAACGCTGTGGATCATAAACCAATTTTTGTGTTTTTTCATCAACCTATTACAAATACGGTTTATGGAAGTGAATGGGGAGCTAGACTTCAAGACCAAAGAATTCTTGCCATCCTGAAAAAGTATCCTCAGGTTATTCTATTTTCCGGGCATTCTCATTACCCCTTAGATCACCCTAAAAGTATCTACACTGATGGCATAACAATGGTAAATACAAGTTCCGTTGCTTACACATACACACCTGAAAGCGGAGAAAATTACACCTTATCCCAAGGTTATGTAGTAAATGTTTATCGAGACAAAGTAGAATTTAAAGCTCGAGAATTCAGTACAGGGTCTTGGATCAAAACAGTGACCATCCCTATTACAAACCCTACCCAGTAAAATCAGCTGGGTAGGGTTTGTAATAACATAATCAATCATTTCTTATTTTCTTTAACCACTTCAACCAAGTGTAAGAGGAACCTATAAATTAACTCGAACGCTTCCCCTATCGATAATTGCTCCGTATAACCCTCGACAAAATTTAAGGCAAAATTCAAATTCCATAACCCATCCTCTTGACTGAATAATAAATCAAATTTCGCTTCTTCATTTTGTAAACTGGCATTCAGTTGATCTTTTATCATTTTTTCAAATTTTTTCTGCAGCTTTAACCCCAACATGACATCATATGTGCCAAAAACATCATCTGCTTCTATTGAAATAGAATCTACACTTACATCCTCAAACCATTTTGATTCCAAATAGATAAACTCATTTTTATGCTTTTTCAAGTAATCAAGCGGTTCAGATAAAAACGCAGATGTTTCATTCTTAATCATATTTTCCGTTTCTTTATCACAGCGTTCTATATAAGCTTCTGCAAATCTGGCACCGTTAACATTTTCTGTGAATTGTTGATCCTTTAACATGAAAACCCTCCTAAATGTATCTTCCTCCATTAATATTGTGTTTTTTTTTATAAAAAAGCAAATGATACAAAAAAAGAGATGACTACAATCGTCATCCCCAGTTTTAAAATTAACCTTCTGGTATTGCTGCGCCAACATTTTTACCAGCAGGCTTTACATCATTTGGTTCTTCAGCTTGTTTCGCCCGTTTAATAAAGAATGAGAGAATTAATGCAACTGTTGCAATTCCTACTGTTACGAGGAAAGCATCATTGATTCCTTCTAACATCGCTTTCATCATTACTTGCTGCTTTATTTCGGCTATAACTTCCGGTGTTGGCGGTTTGGTTAAGTGAGCCATTGCTGACTTCCCGATTTCCGCTGCATGTGTTTCTGTGCGGTTTGACATAACCGTAACAAGCAATGCCGTTCCGATCGCGCCGGAAACCTGTGACATGGTACTATTCATCGCCGTACCATGCGGATAAAAGCGCGCAGGTAATTGATTTAGGCCATTCGTTGAAACCGGCATATTGACCATTGACATACCAGCCATCCGTATTGTGTATAAAATAATTAGATGTGTGTAAGTTGTTTCAAGTGTAAGTTTGCTAAAATAATAGCTTGTTACCGCAGTAATCGTTAAACCAATAATGGCTAATACTCGGCCGCCAAACTTATCAAACAATTTCCCGGTGATCGGCATCATGATGGCCATTAAAATTGCACCAGGAAGCATCATTAAACCGGCATCAAGCGGTGAAATTCCGCGGATGGTTTGAACATAGATTGGCATTAACAGCATTCCGGAAAACATTGCCATCGTAACAACCATTGAAATAACGGAAGACAAGGCATACATTGGATACTTATAAATCTTGAAATTAAGCATCGGCCTTTCTTGCTTTAACTGTCGGAAGATGAACACAACAAGGGAAAAAACGCCTATAATCAGTGTCCCATATACTTCCGGACTGTCCCAGCCTTTCTTACCAGCCGAACTAAATCCATAAAGGATTCCGCCAAACCCAATACTCGAAAGCAAAAGGGATAAAAAGTCAAGATGAATATTAACCTTATCTTTTTTATCTTTCAGTAAGAAAAAGCCGATCAACAACACTGCAAACGCAATCGGTGTAACAAAATGGAACAGCATTCTCCAATCATAATGTTCAATTAACCAGCCCGATAATGTCGGGCCAATGGCAGGGGCAAACATTAAGACTAAGCCAAATACCCCCATCGCTGCTCCTCTTTTTTCCACTGGAAAGCTGACTAACATCACATTCATCAAAAGCGGCATCAAGATCGCTGAACCCGCACCTTGAATCATTCGTCCAGTTAACAAAATTGGAAATACATGAGCAAATCCAGCAATGATCGTGCCTATTGTAAATAACCCCATTGAAACGAGAAATAATCGTCTAACCGTATATTTTTGTATTAAAAAGGCTGTCGCCGGAATTAATATTCCATTCACTAGCATAAATCCGGTCGCCAGCCACTGAACGGTTGATGCTTCAACCTTTAAATCCTTCATAATAGACGGCAAGGCAATATTTAATAATGTGTTATTTAACATGGCAATAAAGGCGCCAATCATAAGAACTGCTAAAATCCCGTACGGTGGACGCTTTGTGTTATTTATCGTTTGACTCACTAAATTCCCTCCCTTTAAACTGGTAGTCCATTTTTTTATACCAGGGTTTCATACTTAGATAATAATATACTGTTAGTTAAATATTTGCAACCAAAAATCACTAGAAAATTATAGGTTTGTAAAGGGACTAAGATTAAGGTAGTATTATTTTATACAAGGGGTACAAAATGAATTAAAGGTGATTATATGTACAATCGGAAACAGCATGTCATTAAAATGGCCCATCGGTTATTTGTCGAAAAAGGATTCCTGGCTACGTCTATTCAAGACATTTTAGATTACAGCGGAATATCGAAAGGGACTTTTTATAATTATTTTTCATCAAAAAATGAGTTATTAATTGGCATTTATAAATCAATTTATCGGAAGCTGGAACAGGATCGGAACGATTTATTAGTTGGTAAGGACACTAAAGATATTGAAATTTTTATTAAACAATTGGAAATGCAAATGATAACAAATAGAAAAAATAAACTCATAACCATTTATGAAGAAGTGATGGCTTCAAATGATGCTGATCTTAAGCAATTTATTCAAGAAAGCCGATTAAATGCGCTTCGTTGGCTTTATCACAGGTTCATTGACATTTTCGGAGAAGATAAGAAGCCCTACTTATTAGATTGTGCCATCATGTTCCAGGGCATATTGCAGCATAATGTTCAATTTAATCGCAGAGCACATAAATCCGGTGAAAATATCAGCCATGTGGTTCGTTACAGTGTAAGTCGTTTGGTAAAAATGGTGGAAGAGGTATCTGATTCCGAGGATCAATTGCTTAAGCCGGAGTTATTAGAAGATTGGCTTCCTAGCTGTCCGAATAAAAGTGGTCACGAGTTTAAAAATCAGCTTCTTCAATTATCAGGTACTATACGAAAAACAATTTCAAAAAATGTACTTGCTGAAAACGAACAGGAAAAATATATTGAAATGGTAGAATTTATTCAGGATGAATTACTGCACACAAATAACCCGCGAAAATTTTTAATTGAAAGCATTCTTTCTTCTATGAATAAATATTCTTTTTGGAAAAAAGAACTTATACAGCTTGAACAGTTAGTGGAAGGATTCTTTACACAATTGGATGAATTTGAAAAAAACCCTAATCTGTAGGATTAAGGGTTTTTGGCATGTCTTTATTCCTGTTTTAAAAATGAACTTGGCATGACTACAGCGACCACTTCTCCCCGTGCACAGAGTTGGCCGTCAGCAAACACTTCTGTTTCCACTTTAAATTTCTTCGAATGAATTTCATGTACGGTTCCAACTGCTTTTATTGGCACACCATGCGGGGTTGGCTTCAAAAAGTCTACATGTAATGAAGCTGTCACAAACCGAGGAGGTTCTGCCCCTTCACCTGGTTCATGTCCATTTTTCCGATGCAGTGTGAGCGCCGCGGAACCTGTCCCATGACAATCAATTAATGAGGCGACAAGCCCGCCGTAGACAAAGCCCGGCAATGCCAAGTGCTCAGGCTCAGGCGAATAAATCGTCACCGTATGCTCCCCTTCCCATCTTGTGCGGAAATGATGACCGGCTTCATTTAATCTTCCACAGCCGTAACACCAGGCATAATCGTCAGGATATTCATCTTGAATGGCATTTAAACCGTTTTCTACCATATTCACTCCCCCTTTTTCAGAAAAGTATAACATATTTCATCCAATATGATAAAATTTAGTGGTACGAAGGTTTTTTATACGAGGAGGAGATTTTATGAAAAAAACGGTTGAAAAACGCCTAGTCCGCTCAGAGGTTCCCGTAGAACTGACATGGAACCTCGATGATTTATTCCCATCTGAAAAAGAATGGGAAGTTGAATTAGATGGAATTAACAAGGAAATCTTGGAATTTAATCAATATAAAAGGGCATTACATACTGGTGCAAAGGCATTATTAAATTGCTTACTTGCACAAGAACAGCTTTCGATGAGAATCATTAAAGCTTTCACATTTGCAAGCTTAAAGCGATCCGCAGATGGAACAGATCCGCTGAATCAGGCGAATTTTTCCAAAATCTCTGCCTTAAGAACTAAGAGTATTGCAGCATTATCATTTATTCAATCCGAGATTCTCGCTCTTGATGAAGGTATAATTGAACAATTCGTAAAAGAAGAGCCCGGACTGAAGGACTTTATGAAAAATCTAGCAGAGCTTCTCGAATCAAAAAAACATAAGCTTTCGCCGGAAACCGAAGAAGCATTGGCTGCTCTCGGCGAACTTCAGGGTGCTCCTTACCAAATCTATCAAATGTCCAAGCTGGCCGATATGGAGTTTGCACCCTTTCAAGATGCAGAGGGCAATGAATTGCCGATGTCGTTTGCATTATTTGAGAGCCGATACGAGTTTTCGACAGATACAGATATTCGCAGAAAGGCCTACCACTCTTTCGTTAAAACACTAAAGCAGTACAAAAACACAATAGCCGCAACGTATGCTGCAGAGGTTAATAAGCAGGTTACCCTTGCTCGGCTGCGCAATTATGAGTCAGCCACCCATATGCTGCTGGATCCGCAACAGGTTACGATAGAAATGTACAATAACCAGATTGACACCATTTTCACAGAATTAGCCCCCCACATGCGCCGCTTTGCGCAATTAAAGAAACAAGTTTTAGGTCTTGATCAAATGCTTTTCTGCGATTTAAAAGCACCATTGGATTCTGATTTCAATCTGAAAACCACCTATGAGGAGGCAAGTCAAGTCATCTTGGAATCGTTAAAAGTCATGGGGCCGGAGTACAGTGAAATTATTGAGCGCGGATTTAAAGAAAGATGGGTAGACATTGCTGATAACATTGGGAAGTCAACAGGCGCTTTCTGCTCCAGCCCATATGGTTCCCATCCTTACATTCTAATCACCTGGCAGGATAATATGCGCGGCTGTTTCACACTGGCACATGAATTTGGCCATGCCGGACATTTCTATTTAGCGAATAAAAACCAGCGGGTCATGAATGTCAACCCATCCCTGTATTTTATTGAAGCGCCATCAACGCTGAATGAAATGCTATTAGGCCAGCATCTGCTAGCGAATAATAAAGATAAGCAAATGCGCCGCTGGGTCGTTCTACAGTTGCTGGGCACCTACTATCACAACTTTGTCACACACCTGCTCGAAGCCGAATACCAACGCAGGGTCTATAAGCTTGCCGAGGATGGCAGAGCTCTTACAGCGACAACATTAACGGAAGTAAAGGCTTCTGTTCTTTCTGAATTCTGGGGTGACACAGTTAAAATTGATGAAGGTGCAAGCTTAACCTGGATGCGTCAGCCGCACTATTACATGGGCTTATATCCCTACACATACTCTGCCGGCTTAACCGCTTCCACAGCCGTTGCCCAAATGATTCAGAAAGAGGGCCAGCCCGCCGTTGACCGCTGGCTTGAAGTACTGCGCGCCGGCGGAACCATGAAACCGCTTGAACTGTTAAAACATGCAGGAGTCGATATGTCCACACCAGATCCCATCCGTAAAGCAGTAGCCTTTGTCGGCTCACTAATTGACGAACTAGCACAATCCTATCAATAAATGATTAATGGTGAAACTTTTCCATTTTGTATTCCGTATAGTTATCATGAAGTATGAGAAGTCATGATAAAAGGAGATTTTTTTATGGGGAATATATTATTATTTACGCTGATCATTGGGATTGCTTCTGCTCTTATTCTATTACCTGTCTATAAAAATGAGCAGCTAAATGCAAAAGAAAGTAAACAACTAAAGTCAGGTATCATCCTAGCCGTGATCATCATTTTGATGCCAGCAGTATTTGCTTTCTATTATTTTAGTAATAATGATAGGAATTTTTCTAGTTTATGGCCATTAGCCATTCTAGTTACCGCCGGTGGTTCGATATTTTCAAAAGGGGTAGAAAGGAAATTCAAAGGAATCCTATTCTTGCTAAGTCTGATCGCGGGGGCTTATTTCTTAACCGCCTTTATATTGAATGCAGATGAAAAATACGAATTGGCAAAAATGGATCAAAAAGTGGAAATCAAGACCTTTGATGAAACAGAAACACCTGCTAGCGTTCCGCCGCAGTTTGCTCGAAACAAAATGAAAAAAGCTTTCGGCCAGGTTCCAAATACAAGCTACTATGAGCTAGGAAATTTACAAATCCAAAAAGTGAATGGCGAATATGTATACATTGCTCCAGTTGAATTCTCTGGATTTTTCAAATGGTGGAACGGGAATCAAACTCCGGGCTATTTTTCATTAAGTGCGACCGATTCGTCGGAAAATCCTAAATTCATCAAGTCTGAAATGGTTTACACCCCTTCTTCCTATTTTAATAAAAATATTGAGCGTCATATCCGTATGCATGAACCGAAAAAGATATTTTATGGAGATGTTCAATTGGAAATTGATGAGGACGGAAAACCTTATTACATCCGTTCATATGGAGAATTTGTTTCCGCCCGAAACGGGTTTGATGTAAAAGGAATAGTAGTAGTGGATTCAAAAAGCGGCGAAACGAAAGAATACCCATTAGCTAACGTTCCTAAATTCATTGACGGCGCCGTATCGCCAGAAGTAGTCAGTCTGCAAAACAGCTACTTTGGAAACTTTGTTCATGGATTTTGGAATAGCAAATTTGGAAAATCAGATGTCAAGCTCCCTTCAGATGAAGGAACAGAGGCAAACGTTAGTCCTATATTCGATGAAAATGGAGTAATGTATTACTTCACTGATTTTACGAGTCCTAAAGAAGGTGTCGATTCGATGCTCGGCTACTCTCTTACCAACTCAAGAACGGGCGAAGCCACCTATTATACCGGGAACCCGGATCAATCCTACATGGACTCTCAGGGGGCATTGCAGATTATCGAAAAGAAATTTATCGAAAAGAAATGGCACGGGCAAATGCCGATTCTTTACAACTTTTACGGTGAAGCAAGTTGGTTGACACCAGTCTTGGATTCCAACGGCTTTTTGCAACATTATTTCATCGTCTCGGCAGCAAATCCTGAAATTTCCGTATTTGGTGTCACACCAAATGAAGCCCTAAAACAATATAAAACTGCCTTGCAGCGTGGAAAAGGGACCGTGAACGGCAGCTCCAAAGCGGAAGAAAAGCAACTATCAGGAACAGTCCTTAGGGTCTATAAAGAAAAATCCGGCGATTTCACAATTGTTTCCTTTCTCCTTGACAATCATAAAAACTATCTGATTTCGTCAGAAAAAGCTCCATTAGCCATCTATCTAAAAGAAGGGGATCGGGTATCAGTTAAGTACCTTGAAACAGGTGAAGAATTCCTGCCTGCAAAAACCATTGTCATCGAGGGTCTGGAATGAGCTAATTATCATAAAAGCAGGAGGATCCGAAACGTCTCGGATCCTCCTCTATTCGTATAACGGTACTGTCGATTACTAGCTGCATCTATTTATTTGCAGTGCTAATTCCCCTTTGCGATCAGGCTTTGATAGGCTGCTGACGTTCTCACCTCAACCGTTAATTTCCCTTTGTCATAAATGGTCTTTAGAATAAACGGTACTCCTGTTGTATTTTGAAAGCGAAAGTCTTTACCGCCATAGGATACTGTGGCATCCCGACCTGCAGGCACATAACCGACGGATAAGGAATGATGATGCTTCTCTACATAACTTACACCCACTTGGTCAACCGCATTAAATAAGGTGGAGGATGTTTGGCAAATGCCACCGCCAATTCCATCGACTAATTGCTTATTAACGATCTCCTTAGCCGGTTGATACCCATGTTCAGCATCACTCGGTCCCACAGTTGTATTAAATGAAAAAATATCCTGAGCCCCGACAATAATTTGATCGATCGCTTGTGCTGAAAGCTCAATATTCTTTGAGCGGCCAGCCACGCTGCTATTGAAGTAAGTCGTAAAGGAAGCAACCACCACTTCATTTAAATGGGCAGCCTCCTCAGGTTTATAACCACTCTCTGTTACTGTAAGCGGCAGTTCCACATCGCCTCCTTTAATGGATGCTGTCATTAATCGATCCACTAATTCGGCTTCATCCAAAATGATTTGTGGTTTTCCTTTTATAATTTGACCATTCGCATCGATTTTATCAAGTTCCATTCGTTGGTCATAACCGGTCGTTGTGTCAGTGCCTCTCGCTAAATCTTTCGCCCACTTCTCCAAATCCTTTTTATATACGTCCGGTTCTGTCCCAAATCCCAAATCTAGAGGTAAAAATGTTTTTAATATGCTTTTCGTATTTGGGTCGATGACATTCACTATAATTGGCTTTTGCTCTTCAACCTTTGGAGTTTCTACTGCCGGTTTTTGTTCTGGCTTTTTTTCCGGTTCGATTGCCCTTTCTTGTTGAATGGAATCTTTAGAGGTCTTTTCTGTACAGCCCGCTAGTCCTAGCAAACTACCAATAACAAAAATTGAAATTGCCCATGTCCGTGTAGCCATTTCCCTCAACTTCTCCTCTTTCCCTGTATTCTTTGATGTCCGACTAAAATCCCGTAAATGCAAAATTGGGAATACTTCCATTCACCCATTTTATTCCTGCCGGCATGTCAATATTACAGAGAGATTACACAGTTCAAGAAAAGTTGAGGTGCCTTTTTACGATATAAAAAACAGCAGAACAACCGCCCTGCTGATAAAAATATTTTTACCCCACTTTTTCCATTGACTTAATCATCTTTGACACGGTAGTGGCAGATTCATTTTTTCTATAGGCATACCAATATGCTATCGCAATAAAGATCGTTCCGCCTACAGCATTTCCTAAAAAGACCGGAACAAAATTATCCAAGTAGGCCATCCAACTAAAATGGCCAGCAAAGATGGCTGCTGGGATGACAAACATATTCGCTACCACATGCTGAAATCCGATTGCCACAAAGGTCATCGTTGGAAACCAAATACCGGCAATCTTACCGAACATGTCATTAGCACCATACGAAAGCCACACGGCTGCAGAAACAAGCCAATTACAGCCAATTCCTGATATAAATGCTTGGAGAAAGGATGCCTCAAGCTTGTGTTCTGCAATACTAATGGTCTTCCCAAGGTATGGGGCAGTTTCGGTAAGCCCAACAAGATGACCGAAAAAGTAGGCAACAAATATGGCACCGACAAAGTTACTGACCGAAACAAGAAACCAATTAACGAGTATATGCCTAGTAGAAACCTTGCTTGCCATCCAAGCAAGCGGGACGGCCATCATATTCCCCGTCAACAGTTCTCCCCCGGCAAGCAGCGTAAGAATAAGACCGATTGGGAACACGGATGCACCGATTAAACTGCTTAGCCCCTCTAAATGTGGTGATAAAGGTGCTGTAACGCGGATGAACAATAAGTAACCTATTGCAATAAATGCGCCTGCTTCAAAACCTAATATCATTGTTTGCACAAGAGAGTATTTTACTTTTTTTACGCCATTTTCGACAGTCAATTCCAAAATGTTTTCCGGTTTACTGAATCCCATATGTACTTCTCCTTTTGTAATTTCTTATCACTTAAAGTTTGTGAAATGATTAACATACCTCTATTTTATAGTACTTTCGCCATCAATCCTGTGAACATTTTTTAACATATTAAAATTCTGCCAAAGCTTTTATAATCCTTTTAAAAAACATAGAAAAAACAGCCCTATGGAAGGCTGTCTTGGTCTGAATTATTTACTTTGCGGAACTTTGCGGAATGATTAGGATGGGCACTTCTGAATTTCGACTTGCTCATGAGAATTGGAGACCCCACACAGCAAATTTGTAAAATGGCCAATGAATTATTGGTTAAGTACATTGAATACTGCAAATCGCGTGCTATATTGTGAAGTTTCGAACAATTTATGACATTATTAGATGTTAATCAGTTGTACACCCCCTATCTATGGTTTAATGAAATTAGCTAGGTTTTCCATCTCAATTTATTGGAGAGTGAAAATACCATGTGGTTTTCCAAAAGTATTGATTTGATTTTGGCGGAATTGAGGACTGACCCTTCTTCTTCATTGAAACAGCAAATTTAAAGGGAAATCCTACTGAAATTGCCCTCGTTGTTGCGGCAAGGCAGCATGGGTTTATTAAATAGGGATTGGACACAAGCTATCAACGAGTCTTCGAAATCCCCTTTGATTCTGAACGAAAAATGATGGCCACAGTCCATCAAAATGAGGGGCGTTTATTCGTGATGGTAAAGGGGGCGTTTGAAAGCATTCTTCCATTAACATCCTTTTTAGTTTGTCTAAACTTAAGGAACAATCATAAGTCACTTTTCAGCATAGGACTATTAACGAATAAATATTTATTGGGTTCGATATCAGGGGGAATTTGTATTCAAGTGGCATTAGTGAATATTCCGCTTTTCAATCAAATTTTTGAAATCAACAACTTAACTCTAAGGGATTGGCTGTTAGTTCTAACCCTGCCGCTGCTGCCGGTGATATTCAATGAGCTTTGGAAGGCCGGAAAGCGAATCTTTGAAGCTACATAAAATGTACCGAAGTTGAACATAAACGGAGCAAACAGCTGCTGAAAAATCGGCTGTTTGCTGTCTTAATATTAGGTAATTCGACAAAAATCTACATCATTCCAAGTGCTCATCACTTTTCTGCATTAAAGTGTGGTATAATAGATATGATGTACTGCATGCAGAGAGCCGTAAAGATAATAGTCGGCGTAATATAGCCACTTTTTTATAGTTTCCAACAATATGTAAACTGCCCAATGATGAACTTGAGATAGAAATGAATGTAGAAAAGGTGGTATATATGGAAAATTCAATCGAAACTGTTTATTTCTTAGAGAATCCTGAGAAGAATATCATTAAGTTTGCAACTGGCACACAGCTGCGCTACGAGGATGTCATTAAAGAGGTTTTTGGGGTGGCATGTATCAATGATCTACACATGATGCTCCAATATAACAAAAGTTTCCAAACAAGCATCTGTAAAAGTTATGGAATCAGTGAAAAGAAGATTACCCTGGATAAAATCATCCGAGTTGCATCTAAAGCAGATATGCTTCGGTTAAAAAAGCAAATGATAGAAGCACAAAAAAATAATATGAATGAAATACATCACGAAGAAGAATACTCCATCCGATGCCCTTTCGATTCCATCATAAAACTCCAAGAAGGACTTTACCAATGGGACGACGCCAATTTCTCCTACAGCGCTGTTACAAATGGTGCCTGACACCCTTTCTTGTATTATGATAGTTCTTATATTTGCATCATAGGAATATTCAATGGGGCGAAGCCGAATGGTTCCGCCCTCAATTTTTTTGCTCAATTCCTTCATTTCCGTTTTCTTTTTACTGTGCCACAGAATCCTCCTTTGTCCCAAAATCCCTTTTCCGAGCATCCAATACACGAAAATCCCGCAGCAATACAGCGGTCGTACCCCATTGATTCGCAAGCATTAAATGCTGTTGGGCCTTTACAGCCCAACTTAAATAAGCAATATCCTTTCCTTGTTCCCTCATCATCATAGCTTTCCACAAATAGTTTTTGATCAAAATAGGGTTTACGATGGCATGTCATATGGACTGTTTTCTGATAAAAAACCATAGGCCGCTTCTTTTTGTCAAGTTCAGGCAGTTCCCCATGAAAATGAATATGTAAGAGCGTTCCTATTATGGCCTCCGGAATCGGCGGGCAGCCCGGAACAAGCGCAACGGGCACTTCCTCAGGAATCACCGCCATTACATCCTCAGCATTCGTTGGATTTAAACCAGCAGCTGGGATACCACCCCATGCCGAACAGCTTCCCACGGCAATAACCGCCTTGGCATTTTTTGCGGCATGATAAATCTCTTCTCTTACTGATTTTCCAGCTATCATGAGAAATTCATCACTGCCGGGAACACTTCCTTCAACTGCTAGTACATATTCCCCTTTATATTTCTCAAAAATAGATTCCTTATGGGCTTCTACATGCTCCCCAGAGGCAGCGGAAAGCAGTTCACTATATTCCAATGAAATGAAATTCAACAATGTATCCAATGTACTTGGTTCAAAAGACCGAGTAAACGCCTCCTTGCAGCCAGTACAATCAAGTGCACTAATCCAAATAACAGGAAGTCTTTGATCTGTTTTCATAAGCATCTCTTCACTAACGCTAATTGCTTCTAACCAATTATAATCTGCCATACAATCATTCTCCCTTTCATTCGATTTTTTGAATTTACTTGTTCAATATTTCACATAAAACACTTTGAGTTGCTCGCTAATGGGCTATAGTTCAAGTGTATTGCTTAAGTTGAACCATTGTCTATTTCTTTTGAAAAAGTTAAAAAAATGTTCTTTAAAATATACTCAAGTTAAAAATCTAGAAAATCAAAAAAGACTCCCCGGCATAATTAAATGGCGGGCAGCCTTTTAATAATAAACTATTTCCGTTTTTTCTTCTTATCCTTAGACGTGGTCATTCTACCAATTAAAAATGCCCCGGCTGCTACACCGATGATTGTATTGGTTTTTTTATTAAAAACTTGCTTGGCAACTAGATTTAAATTCTGTGGTCTTTCAGCAAGTCGTCTCATAAAATACCCGTACCAATCGTTACCAAAAGGAACATACGTACAAAAGTTATATCCTTCACTTGCTAAATTTAGCTGCATCTCTTTCCTAAAACCATAGAGCATTTGGAATTCATATTTGTCTTTTGAAATATTATTACTTTTTACAAAATCTTTTACATGATTGATAATTCTATGGTCATGTGTGGCAATAGAAGTAAATTTTCCATTTAATAAATGCCATTCGATCAACTTGATATAATTGGCATCGATGTCTTTTTTATCTTGGTAAGCGATTTCTTCCGATTCCTTATAGGCTCCCTTTACAAGTCGAATCCGGAAGTTTTTATATTTTTCAACGTATTCAAGCGCATTATGGAAATAGGCCTGGATTACGGTCCCTACATTCTCAAATTCAACCGATAGGTCGTCCAATAAATTGAAAGTAAGTTCAAGGTGTTTAAAATCTTCCATATCGATATTGACAAACATATCAAATTGGCTTGCTTGAGCGACAATTTCCCTTACATTGTTCAAACAGAAGGAATAATCTATATCCAATCCTACCTGGGTTGGTTTAAGCGAAATATGGGCATTGACCTGATTCTCATGAATGGCCTCAATGACTTTCAGAATTTGTTCTTTTGCTGCTGTTGCTTCTTCTTCTTTAAAAACAAATTCTCCCAAATTATCAACAGTACAAGAGATACCGCGGGCATTAAGTTCTTTAATGCTTTTGATGACTTCTGGTATATTCGTGCCAGCTACTACGTTTTGCGCCCCCATTTTTAAGCCATATTTTTTTGCTGCACTATTAAGAAATTGGTTTTGGGATAAGCCCATGAATAGATCTTTCAACATCGCGATTACTCCTTGCTGTTGTTTTTTTATCATTATTATAGCATACGCTTTCAATAAAATTTATTTTGAGAATTTTCGGAAATAAAACGCTTTCTTACAAAAAAAAAATAGAAAAAAGCCCACTTCCAAATATGAAATGGGCTTATAAGCATAATGCTAATGGTGCAAAGGGTGTCAGGCACGAAATTAGTTTTCTGCTAATTTCGTCGTGACTTTTTTATTGGCGGCATTAGAGGTGCTGCCTCCTTTTAGTTCATCCCCTGCTTGTTTGACGCGTTTGATAAAGAATGCAAGTATTAGTGCTACGATTGAGATAAAGGTAGCGATTAGGAAGGAGTAATTGATACCATCTAATGTTGCCTGCATCATTATCTGTTGTTTCATTTCAGTAAGTGCCGCTGGTGTCGGTTTCCCAGTCAAATGTTTCATAGCCTCTTCACCAAGTATCTTCCCTTGTGACTCTGCTCGGTTTGACATGATTGTGACCATTAAGGCAGTACCAATCGCACCAGCAACCTGATTTAATGTATTGTTCATAGCTGTCCCATGCGGGTAGAACTGCCTTGGTAATTGATTTAGACCATTCGTCGAAACTGGCATCATAACCATAGACATCCCAAATGCACGAATTGAGTACAAAATGATTAGATGTGTATAGCTAGTATGAAGTGTTAACTTACTAAAACCATATGTTGTCACCACAATAATCGCTAAACCAATAACCGCCAATATCCGGCCGCCAATTTTATCAAATAATTTCCCTGTGACTGGTGACATAAATGCCATTAAAATGGCCCCAGGCATTAACATTAATCCTGCATCCATTGGTGAGATGCCTCGAAGGTTCTGCACATAAATTGGAAGCAGCAGCATACCGGAAAACAAAGCCATATTAACTGTCATTGCTATGACTGATGACAATGCAAACATAGGGTATTTATAGACCCTGAAATTTAATAATGGCTGTTCTATTTTATACTGACGCAAAATAAATACAAACAATGAAACAACACCCACTATAATTGTACCGTATACTTGTGGGTTATCCCATCCCTTACTTCCTGCAGAACTAAAACCATAAAGAATACCGCCAAAACCAATACTTGATAATAGAAGCGATAAAAAGTCGAGCCGGATATCGACTTTTTCTTTTTTATCTTTAAGCAAGAAAATACCAAGTAATAAAACAATGATGGCAATTGGTGTAATAAAATGAAAAAGCATTCTCCAGTCATAATGTTCAATAATCCAGCCTGATAATGTCGGACCAATTGCTGGGGCAAACATTAAAATCAGGCCAAAAACACCCATCGCTGCTCCCCTTTTTTCGATTGGGAAGGCTACGAGCATCACGTTCATTAACAACGGCATCAAGATTGCCGAACCTGAGGCCTGAAGCATCCGCCCTGCTAATAGAAGCGGAAAGACATGGGCAAAACCGGCGAGTATCGTCCCGGCTGTAAATAAAGCCATGGCCGCTAAAAAAATATGCCGGACCGAAAACTTTTGAATTAAAAATGCACTTGCTGGGATTAAAATTCCATTTACGAGCATAAAGCCTGTGGTTAGCCACTGAACGGTGGAAGCTTCAACGTTCAAGTCCTTCATTATGGAAGGAAGCGCAATGTTTAATAACGTATTATTTAAAAATGAAATAAATGCTCCGATCATTAATACCGCTATTATCCCATATGGCGGACGATCGTGCTTTTTTATGGATTGATCCATTCAAGTTCCCCCTTAGACATATAGTTCAAATTTATCCTCTAAATTCGCATAAACAATATCTTATACCTTTAGTTCAAATTTTGCAATCAAAAAATATCCTGTTATTTAATGGGTTTGTAACCTATAAAAAATTAAGGTACTATTATTTTTATACAACCGGTTTTTTATACAGGCAGTCTAAACAACCAAATAATTAAGGGTGATCAAAATGAATGACAGGAAACAGCATGTGGTTGATTCGGCCCGTCAATTATTTATTGACAAGGGTTTTCAGGCTACGTCTATACAGGACATTTTAAATTACAGCGGAATCTCAAAAGGAACATTTTATAACTATTTTTCATCTAAAAATGAATTATTAATCGCTCTATTTAAAATGATAAATAAAAAGCTTGATCAAAATCGGAATGAATTATTGATGGGCGAAGATCCAGCCGATATAGATATCTTTATTAAGCAAGTGATCATGCAATTGAAAATGCATAGAAGTAATAAATTATTTTTTCTATATGAAGAAGTGCTAGTATCAAATGATGAAGAGCTTAAGCAATTTATGCGGGATGGCCAGTTAAGGAATGTTCAGTGGATATACAATCGATTTATTGATCTATTTGGAGAAGCGAAAAAAGACTATTTGTTAGATTGTGCCATAATGTTTGTAGGAATCTTACTCCACAATCTTAAATTTCAAGGAATGGCAAATAAGTCAAATTCGCGGGATTATGAAAAAATTGTCCGCTATAGTATGAAACGTACAGCGACTATGATTGAGGATGTTTCAGAAAAAGGGGAACAATTACTTCACCCCGAGGTGTTAAAGGAGTGGATCCCGCATTGTAAGAATAGCAGCAAGCATTTCCAACATGACCTTGTTCACACCATATTGTCATTAAAAAAATCGCTTAGCCATAACGAAGAGAAGTTGAAATACATGGAGTTATTAGAATTTATTCAGGATGAACTATTAAACAGCAAGAAACCGAGAAGATTTCTTGTTGAAAGCGCCCTTTCATCCTTACAGGTGAAAAATAACCTGTTCGATCAGGAGAAATTACAAAAACTCATACAACTGGCGACATCTCTTTTTGAATAGCTTGAAGAAAAAAGCTAACCCCCAAACAATAAAGGTTTGGGGGTTTATGAGTTATCTTGACCTTCTATTTCGATTTCGTAAAAATGCCGGGATATCTAGTAAATCATCATTCTCCTGCTGATCGATACGATGATCATTTTGCTCTTCATTTGGCTGATGCCAATGAGGTTCTTCCTGGTACTGGCTTTGATGTCGATACTCGTTTACCGGCTCCTCCTCAATGGTTTGTTCACGTTTAGACCGTTTTTTATCTTCAGGAGCAGACACCTTTGGCGAAGGGCTGTCATCATCAACAAACCCGGTAGCAATAACAGTAATCATAATTTCCTCTTTTAAGCTCTCGTTGATAATAGAACCAAAAATCATATTTAATTCCTTGTCTGCTGCAGACGCTACGATATCAGCTGCCTCTTGTACCTCATACAAACTGAGATTACTGCCGCCAGTGATATTCATAAGTACACCTTGAGCTCCATTAATGGAAGTTTCAAGTAATGGACTGGAAATCGCCTTTTTTGCAGCTTCAACAGCACGGTGTGGACCTTTTGCAACACCAATTCCCATTAACGCTGTTCCTTGATTCGTCATAATCGTTTTCACGTCAGCAAAATCCAGGTTGATTAAGCCAGGAACTGCAATTAAATCCGATATTCCCTGTACACCTTGACGAAGGACGTTATCCGCTTCCCTAAACGCTTCAACCATCGGTGTTTTTTTATCAACAATCTGTAATAAACGATCGTTTGGAACAATAATTAAGGTATCCACCGCTTGTCTCATTGCCTCAATGCCGCTTGCTGCATTTACCGCACGCTTGCGCCCTTCAAATCCAAAGGGGCGAGTGACAACACCTATCGTTAAAGCCCCGAGCGTACGAGAAATTTCCGCTATCGCCGGTGCAGCCCCTGTGCCTGTACCGCCGCCCATTCCGGCTGTGACAAAGACCATATCTGCCCCTTCTAATACCTCTTTCAGCTGATTTTTGCTTTCTTCTACGGCCTTTCTTCCT
Organism: Neobacillus sp. 19; assembly: GCF_049463095.1. Taxonomy (NCBI): domain Bacteria; kingdom Bacillati; phylum Bacillota; class Bacilli; order Caryophanales; family Bacillaceae; genus Neobacillus; species Neobacillus sp. 19. Next base: position 34,128 of record NZ_JBMPZU010000040.1, read on the forward strand.
ACTTCCGGATTCGCACCTGCTCCTAATCCTCTAGTCAATGATGCCCCAATTTGCATTTTAATCTCTGCTTTTGATAGATTAAGAGCCTGTGAATCAGTATTTACTGCAATAAATTCGACTCCTTGAATCCCGCCTTCTATCATGCGGTTAACGGCGTTATTCCCACCGCCGCCAACACCGATTACTTTTATTCTCGCTATTTGATCTATATTCATATCAAAATCCCACACTGACAATACCTCCTAGCCTGAAGACAACATTACTTCATTTTTCAGAAAATTCACCTTAATGTTATTATATGATATTTATCCTAAAAAAACTAATGACTATTATATTTTAGCAAAATAATAGAGTAGTTACTATAGTACGTCTTATTCAAATTGAACGTAATAAGTAAATTTAGTCGGTTCCTCTATTTATTCTTTTTATTAATGGAAAAAGCCCCCGTTCAATAACAGGGACACTACGCTAGCTTTCCTGAACTTTTGTTTTGCTGCCACCTTTAAACATATATTGCAGGGCGAGCAGGAGGCCAAAAGACACCAGGCCAATAATATCACTAATTTTTTCTGGATAAATCAGACATAACCCGGAGATAAAGACAAGCACCCGTTCAATCCAATACATTTTTCGCATCCAAAAGCCAATTACTCCTGCACTAATCGCTATCATCCCAATGAAGGCGGTAAACACAACCCAAATCAAATAGGTCCATGTCGTATCAATCATTAACAACTCAGGTGACAGGACAAACATATACGGAATGATAAAGGCAGAAATGGCCAGCTTGGAGGACTCTACCCCTGTTTTGAAAGGCTCCCCGCCCGAAATGGCTGCTGCGGCAAAAGCGGCCAAGGCTACCGGCGGCGTGATATCGGCAACAATCCCAAAATAGAACACGAACAAATGGGCTGATAAATCAGGGACACCTAATAAAATGATTGCAGGTGCGGCAATCGTTGAGGTAATTACATAATTAGCCGTCGTAGGCGAACCCATCCCCAAAATTAGAGAGGCAATCATTGTTAAGAATAATGTTGGAAGAAGTGCTCCCCCTGATAGATCAAGCAGCCCATTTGCCATTTTTAAACCTAGTCCTGTTTTCGTAACCACCCCGACAATGATCCCCGCAGCTGCAGTTGCTGCCGCTACTCCGAGGGCAGTTCTTGCCCCATCAACAAGTGCCTCAATGATTCCTTTTAGGCCAATTCGCGTTTCTTTTCGAATCCCACTAACCACCACCGTAATCACAATCGACCATAATGCCGCTCGTATAACACTCATTCCAGACATCATTAAAAGAATGATGGAGATTATCGGTACTAATAAGTATAAATTTCCAAATACCTCTCTCCGGTTTGGCATTTCTTCTTTTGTTAAACCGCGGAGACCGATTCGCTTGGCCTCAAAATGCGTCATGATCCATATGCCGGTAAAATAGAGGATCGCGGGAATAGCAGCCGCTTTAGCGATATCCCAATAACTGATGCCTCCGCCGATGAACTCTACCATCAAGAAAGCAGCAGCACCCATGACTGGCGGCATTAATTGTCCGCCGGTCGAAGACGATGCTTCCACTGCACCGGCAAATTCCTTTTTATAGCCAAGATTTTTCATCATCGGTATCGTAAACGCGCCGGAGGTCACAACGTTCGCGACTGAACTGCCGCTTATTGTTCCCTGCAAGGCGCTTGAAAAGACGGCAACCTTAGCCGGCCCACCGACACTCCTCCCTGCAATTGCAATCGAAAGATCATTAAAATATTCCCCAACCCCCGTTTTGATTAAAAAGGAACCAAATAATAAGAATAGAAAGATAAATGTGGATGAAACGGCAAGCGGCGTACCAAGGATCCCTTCAGTGGTAAAAAACATCGTTTGCACCAGCCGCTCCAGATCAAGCCCGCGATGGGCAATAAACCCCGGCATGTATGGCCCAAACACGGCATAGACCATAAAGAGAACGGCGATGATGGTTATAGGCAATCCAACCGCACGGCGCGTCGCTTCTAACACCAACAAAATCGCTGCCATTCCTATATAGAAATCTAAGCTAGTTACATTTCCTGCCCGCAATACCAAATCATCAATCATCAAGGGCCAATAGGCGCCGATAATGACTGATAATGCCGCTAGCATCATATCGTACCATGCCACTTTATGTTCTTTTCCCCTATTCTTCCTTCGTGCTGGAAAAAGTAAAAAAATGAGTGCAAGAGCAAATCCTAAATGAATCGAGCGCTGAAGCTGTGCTGTTAATACCCCAAAGATACTCGTATAAAGCTGAAACAAGGAAAACGCTAACAGTCCTCCAAAGGTGATCCATCCCATCATACCTTTTAATTTCCTAGTTCCAGCTTCCGGATCATATTTCTCCATCAGCTCCTGCTGTTTTTCTTCAGATAGTGCCTCTTCATAATGACTCAAGAATATTCACTCCCTTCCATTGCTCAAGCAATGTAAGCTTTCGTATTTCAACCTTGACTGACGTTCCCGGTTTAATCGAATGTGATAATGTGTATTCTGTGTTTTTATAAATCACCCGATGGTTGGCGCGAACCTGTCCAATTCGTAAATAAAAGTAAGGAAAAATTCTCTTCATGTTTCTGATATAATATTTTCCACTTTTTTGTTCAAAGGTTTCTCCCTCTTCAGCATTTGATGGCATACCAATGGAAAAATCCTCATATTCCAATTCAACTTGCCGAATCAGTTGTCTTGGTGTAATGTGATAACTTTCGATCACATCTGATAAATGAATCGAATGGGTGTATTTAATCTTAAATTGTTTTTCATCTTTTATTGGAATGAAAGCAAGCTTTTGATTTGAGTGATTCGGTTCAAATACAATGGTTTGCTGGAGCGGAATGCCCGCTAGGAAGGTGATAGCAATTACAAAGCAGATTACTAGTATAATGGTCAGGTGTACTAGCTTTTTATTTTTCATAATATCTCCTTACACCTTTTCAATCTTTACATCATTCCAAAAACCGGAGAAAAGGAGACCGGCACGCTCTTCTGCTGCCGGTCAACATTTGATGATATAAATGGATTCACAGCTTACTGTGCTTTTACCCCTTTTTCGTCAAAATATTTTTTTGCTCCTGGATGGACTTCAATTCCCACACCGTTAAGCGCATTTTCTACTTTGATTAATTTCCCTTTCGCATGTGTCACTTTATCAAGATTTTCAAAGATAGCCTTCGTAATATCGTAAACTACTTGTTCTGAAAGGTCGCTCCTTGCCACCAGCATCGCTTGAACTGCTACCGTTGAAACTGCCCCCTCTAACCCGTATGTTCCAGCGGGAATCTCGTCTTTAATGTAATATGGGTACTTTTTAATCAAGGCCTCAATTTTGTCTTGAGCTATTGGGATGATGACAACATCCTCTGTTGCTGATAGACTTTCAACAGCGCCAGTAGGGATTCCCGCTGTTACAAATGCTGCATCAATGGTCCCATCTTGAATGCCTTGAGTAGATTCATCAAAAGATAGATCTTGTTTCTTAATATCATCAAACGTCATCCCGTGGACTTCGAGTATTTGTTCAGCATTTGGATTTGTTCCAGATCCAGGGGCACCGACAGAAACCTTTTTTCCCTTTAGATCTTCTACAGACTTAATCCCAGACTTTTTCGTAGTAACGATTTGAATCGTTTCCGGGTAAAGGGTCGCAATCGCTTTTACATTGTCCACTTTTTTGTCCTTAAACATTAATGTTCCTTGATTCGCATAGGAAGCAATATCGGTTTGTGAAAAAGCAATTTCAGCATCACCATTTTTCAGGGTTGTCATGTTTTCCGCTGAAGCACCTGATGTCTCCGCATTTGCCTCAATACCTGTTTCATCTTTAATAATTTTCGCAAACGATCCACCTAGTGGATAATAGGTACCACCCGTTCCCCCAGTTAGAATACTAATGAATTTTGGTTTCTCTTCTGCTTTTTTCGCGTCGCCTGAACCCTCTTTTTTCCCGCCTTCCTCCTTACTGCCACAGGCAGCTAGAAACATTGACATCACTAAAAGAAAGACCAATGATAGAAATAAACTTCTCTTCTTCAAATTGAAAACATCCCCCTTTATTCATTTTCTATCTGTCGTATTTATTCTTATTAGGAGGGACCAATAAACTTGTCAAATATAATTAAAATAGTGCTTTAGGCCTATTTTGAAATCAAAATGGTGATATTTCCATTTTTCTCATTTTCAGAATTGTTGACTCACTCGAATCTTTATGTCAATTTAGAAACATAATGTCAATATTCAATCACATCATCTTGTGGAAGGAGTCATTTTGCTCATGAAGAGAAAAGTCATTGCCTATAACTTTGTATTAACCGAAGCCTTAAAAAAATTGGAGGACAAATTTGAGGTTGAAATATTTGATGGGATTGATCCAAAAACAGATACCTCCTTCTTAGTTGCCCTAAAGGAAGTAGAAGGGATTGTGGGCCTGGCGCTTCCCGTTGATCAGGAGTTCCTAGATCTTGCACCCAATTTAAAGATAGTCTCAAATAACTCTACCGGCTACAATAATCTTTCGATTGAAGAAATGACGAAACGGGGCGTAATGGGGACAAATACACCCGGCGTACTCGAGAATACAACAGCCGACGCCATTTTCGGCATTCTTCTTGCAGCTGCACGAAGGATCCCGGAATTAGACCACTTTGTGAAAACAGGAAATTGGAAGCAGCATTTAACCACAGAACAATATGCAATTGACGTCCATCATAAAACTTTAGGAATAATTGGAATGGGAAAAATTGGTTCAGCCATTGCAAAACGTGCCCATTTCGGTTTTGATATGAACATTTTATATCACAACCGTTCTCGCAACGCTTCAGCAGAGGAGCGATATAATGCTACATACTGTGACCTTGATACATTACTTAAAGAAGCTGATTTTGTTTGCTTAATGACCCCCCTCACACCAGAAACCGAGAATTTGATTGGGGAACGCGAATTTAAGCTGATGAAGAACTCATGTATTTTTGTGAATGGCTCACGTGGAAAAACAGTAGATGAAACGGCACTGATTGAGGCATTAAGAAATAAAGAGATTCACGGTGCAGCATTGGACGTATTCCGAACCGAGCCAATCCAGCCGGATCATCCATTACTACAATTCCCTAATGTGGTAACGACACCACATATTGGTTCATCCACTCATGAAACAGAACTGAAAATGGCAAACCTGGCTGTTGAAAATTTGCTGGCGGGACTTACGGGCAATCGACCTAAAAATTTGATTAATCCTGAATTGCTAGACAAATAATAGAAGAAACAAATAGTGCCTGTCTCCGCATGACAATTAAATCAAAGCGGAACAGGCACCATGCTTTAAAGGTTTATTACAATCTATTACTCGTCACCTTTTACCCCATAGGATGGAGCTATTTCAGGGATGACTGCCCTTACTTTGTAATCGTTTGCCTGTGGACCGTAGATTTCCCAAAGCTTTTTTAAATCCTCAAGCGGCTGCTCACTAAAATCCACTCGTAAATCAACATAGGCGAACGGTTCGTCTGTAAAAACAAGAAGTCCTATAGAGCGTTCTTGATCCAGCTCCCCGCCCATTTGGAACCCCTTTTCGATTGCAGCAATTAACCGTTCAGTCAGAGGCTGCCCTTCTGTCCGTAGGAATTCTCGGCCCATGGCTTCCGGAATATCAGGGTCACTTAGCAAATTACCGATGCTGGCAACATTTTGCGCGCAAAACTCACCATGTACACCTAATGCATTCGAACCAGTGAAGGCAGCTGGTTTTCCGTTTGCATCAACTACCGCCAACTGTCTGTAATCCGGAAATGGTGATGTTGCCTTCATTGCGCGAATCGCCGCTTCCGCATCATAACCATTTTCTAAAACTGAAAAACCAATTGCTGCTAACCGTGGATCAGTCACATTTTGTGTTAAAATAGCACCGACACCTGTTTTCACCCATGGGCATCTTGCCCCAACAGATGGACTGCTGGACGTAACAACGACTCCAAATGCACCCGTGGCAGCACAACGTCCTGCTACTGAAAATGTCATTAAATTCCTCCTTGGTGACACAATTATTCAACTTATTATCACTATTTTCACTATAACAATAGTAATAATAATCAGTAAAAAAACTATATTATTCGCTAATTACTGCCTCGACATCAATTTCCATTAACATTTCAGGCATGGCAAAACCGCTGACTAGTAATCCTGTGCTGCATGGATAAACATCTTTGAAATGTTTCCCGATAACCGGATAAACTTTGCTTCGATCTTCGCGGTGCATCAAGTAGACTGTTATTTTACAAATATCATTAATCGTACCGCCAGCCTCTTCGATTAGCTGTTTCACACAAGTACAAGCCATTTCTGCCTGCTCGACTACATCTCCAACACCATGAAAGTTTCCATCTAAATCAAATCCTGTCTGTCCCCTTAAGAAAATCCGATTTCCTGCTCTTACTGCCATACTAAATTCATTTACAATATGGTGCTCCGGTTTTCCTAAATGTTTTGGATAATACTGGTCTGTTTTGAATTTACGGAATCTTTGAATTTCTACCTTTTTGGTTTCACCATGAACTGACATCCTTGATCATCCTCTCATCTAGTCATTTAAGGAATTAATCCTTATTTGGTCCTTAAACATAATATAAAGTCTATTCAGAAAATTGTCAAGTTTGCGAAAAAATTAATTGCTCTTTTATCCAAGATAGGACCGATGAACAAGCTCACTTTCTTTTAACTCTTTTTTCGTCCCTTGACCAGCCAATCTGCCTGCCATTAAAACATAGCCTCGGCTGCAAAAATCAATCGCCATTTCCGCGTTTTGGTCGACTAATAGAATCGTTGTACCTTGCTGATGCAATTCTGTGATTTTATCATACACTTCAAATACTAGTTTAGGTGATAACCCCATAGAAGGTTCATCAAGCAATAATAGTTTCGGACTTGTCATCATCGCACGTGCGATAGCCAGCATTTGTTGCTCTCCGCCTGAAAGAAGACCAGCCAATTGTTCCCGCCTTTCACGGAGGATGGGAAAAGGTTCTGTCACCTCTTCAGCACGTTGCTGACGTTCCTTTGCAGATAGGGTATACCCCCCCAAAAGCAAATTATCCCAAACAGAAAGTAATGGAAATACATGCCGTCCTTCGGGAACAAGTGTCATACCTCGACTGACTAGTTTAAACGTTTTTTCATTTGCGATTGACTTACCGGACAGCTGAATATCCCCGCTTTTCGGACGGAGCTCTCCGATGATTGTTTTCAATAAAGTACTCTTTCCTGCCCCATTTGCGCCAATCACAGAGACGGCTTCCTTTTCTTCCACCTTAATACTGACCTTATCTAAAGCACATATTTGTCCATAGTAGGTACTCACATTCGAGATATTAAGCATTTACCTCAGCCCTCCCCATATAGGCTTCCAATACTGCAGGATGACTCTGAATCACTTCAGGAGGACCTTCGACCAGCTTTTCTCCAAAATTAATCACAGTGATTTTGTTTGACAGCGCATTCACGAGATGCATGTCATGTGCAATAATTAAAATAGTGATACCCTGTTTATTGACTTGCGTAAACAGTTCCATAAGCTCGTTTGTTTCCGTCTGATTCATGCCGGCAGTTGGCTCATCAAGTAATAACAGCCGTGGATTGGTTGCCAATGCCCTGGCGATTTCCACTCGTCTTTGGTTGCCATACGATAATTTTGCCGCATATTCATTACGCATATCCCACAACCCTACAAAATGCAAAATTTCTTCAATCAGCTTTTTGGCAGAGTATTCGTTGTTTCGAAAGTTCTTTGTTCGAAATAAAGCCGGGAGAAGTTTCGCGCCCGTCAACAGATAGGTTCCAATCAACACTGTTTCAAAAACAGTCATATCCGGAAATAAACGAATATTTTGGAAGGTTCGCGATACACCTTTCTGTGCAATTATATCAGGTCTCAAAGCTGTGATATTTTGATTGACTAGTTTTATTTTCCCTTCGTCGGGTGTAATCACTCCAGTGATCAGGTTAAAAAGTGTGCTTTTACCAGCTCCATTTGGTCCAATGATGGCATGAATATTGTTTTCGGTAACGGAAAAAGATAGATTGTTAACAGCCTTTACTCCCCCGAAGGCTTTTGAGAGATTCGTAACGGTTAAAATAGCTGAATTATTAACAAGATTACTGCTCATAACTCAACCCCTCTTTCTCTACCACCTTTTTTTCTGCTTGACCTGATCCTTTTTGAAGACGTCTTTTGGACATTTGGAATAGTCCCATAATTCCTTTAGGGAAAAACATAATCATAATGACGATCAAGCATCCATAAATCAGCATTCTTAATTCTGGTGTTTCTCTTAAAGCTTCAGAAGAAACCGTCAGAATGACCGCTCCAATAATTGCACCTGCAATCGAGCCCTGCCCGCCAATCATAACCATGGTTAAGATCGTGACAGACATTCCAAAAGCGAATGTTTCCGGACTGACCACATGAAGAAAGTGGGCATAAAGGGCACCGGCCGCACCGCAAAAGGCTGATGATATGGTAAACATGGTAACTTTTGTTTTAAATATAGGAATTCCCATTGCTTGAGCAGCCAATTCATCATCACGAATGGCGGTACATGCACGCCCAAACCCGGATTTGATAATCAGCCATGTGATCAAAATACCTAAATAAACAAAGATTAATAACAAGGGATAATAATCATGGTATTGGATAAATGGAAATTCAAATAACCCTATTGTAATTGTTGGAGGTGCTGATATTCCCGCAATCCCCATGGGACCACCGGTTAAATCTGTCCAGTTAAGAAAAACTAGCCAGATAATAGTTCCAAAAGCAAGTGTTGCCATAACGAGGTATTCTTCAATTAATTTCAACCCAATAAATCCAATAACAAACCCAATTACCGCCGTAACGACAATCGAAAATGGGAGTGTTAACCATAGGGAAAAACCGAGGCTTTTCGCCATAATCGCAGCTACATAAGCACCAATCCCAAAGAACGCACCATGCCCCACGGAAACCTGACCTGTATAACCCACAATTAAATCAAGTCCCAAAGAAAGGATGGCATAGATTAAAATAAGATCGATAACATACATAATGTAAGGATTTGCTATGCCAAGCGGAAGGAGAAATAATGCAATTCCTCCAAAAATAAACACGATTTTTCTAAAACCTGTTTTTTTGATTTGTTCCATTTCTTCTCCCTCCTTTACACTTTCTGTTGGACAATTTTCCCAAAAATCCCTTGAGGACGCACAAGTAAGATAATTAATAGAATGACCATTGCAACCGCATCTCGGTAACCGGAGGAAATGAACCCAGCAGCGAAGCTTTCAATAATACCAAGCAATAAGCCGGCGATCATTGCACCTGGAATATTGCCCATTCCTCCCATAACGGATGCTGTAAATCCCTTCAAACCGGCAAAAACACCCATTGTAGGATAAACGAGAAACACCGGTCCTACCAAAATACCGGCAAGTGCTCCGACGGCTGATCCGATGGCAAAGGTAATCGAAATAATCTTATTTGCATTAATTCCCATTAATTGGGTTGCTTTAATATTTTGCGAAGCTGCTTGAACGGCTTTACCCATCAGCGTTCTATTAATAAATAACTCTAGTACAATCATGACAAGAATTGTAAGGATAATGATGAAAATATAATGCTGATTGATCATCATATCTCCAATAGCAATATTTTTAGAAAGAAAGGGAGAGGTTAATCTTTCAGGTGTCGCCCCCCAAATATATTGGGCCAAATTTTGCAGAACAATCGAAATTCCAATTGCTGCAATTAATAAATTCAGTTTTGGTGCGTTTCTCATCCTCATATAAACCATTTTTTCCATGAGATAACCAAGCAGTGCCCCGGCGCATACTCCTCCAAGGTACGCAAGCCAGATAGGTGTATCTAATAATAGAAGATAAAGGGACACGAATGCCCCTCCATATAAACCTCACCATGTGCAAAGTTGATAAAACGAAGCACATTCCATACCATTGTGTAACCGATGGCCGA
>NZ_JBMPZU010000041.1:0-61824 GCF_049463095.1 Neobacillus sp. 19
CAGAAGTATAAAGATGCTGATGTGAATGTCGGCTTTATTACTTCTGTTTCCGAGTCATTCTGTTCAAGCTGCACACGTTCACGTCTGTCTGCAAATGGTCAGATTTTCACCTGCTTATTTAATGGAAATGGCCATGATATTCGAAACTTCATGAGAAATGGAGCAACAGATGAGCAAATAGCTGATCGGATTACTGCTATATGGAATGGCAGAGACGATCGATATTCAGATGAAAGAACAGAAGAAACGAATAAAAATCGCAAAAAAATAGAAATGTCCTATATTGGTGGTTAAAAAACACAGCCCGCTTTGACCTAAGCGGGCTGTTGTTAATTATGCTAAATAGCGAGGGAAGAGTATGTTATTTTCTAGATGGACATGCATGAACGTTAATCCTTCTAATGCTTCCAATCGGGCATAAACTAAACGGTATGTTCCACAGGCATCCAATGGCAGCTCAAAGTCAGATGTTACTTCACGAATTTGTCTCAAAATTTCACCCGCATGGTCATGTTCCTTTTCAAGTTCAACAATCATAGCAATGGCTTCTTCGCGATTTTCAACTGTTCGTCTGCCAGCTGTTTAATTAATGGGAAGACGACAGCTTTTTCCTTTTCCATATGTTCAATTAATTCTTTTTTGAATTCATAAAAAAGCTCATTCACTTTTAATAACTCTGGGTGGTTATCGCCATGCACACGAGATACTTTGGTCACATAGGGGCTAAGCATCGCTAATTCTTCTTCCGATACACGATGGTAATTATTAATTACGTGATCAATAATTGTATTGGAATCGGAATCAGTCCATACTTCTACATCTTTTTCGGTGTTCTCGTATTTTTCAAAAACCACGTTTAATTCTTCCATTAATGTGTTCATATCAAGTCCGTTTTGATCTACAGCTTGTGATAATGGAATGTTTCCGCCGCAGCAGAAGTCAATCCGGTTCTTTTTAAACACATCACTTGTTTTTGGCAATTCGTTTACAATATCTTTAACTAATGAATTTTCGGTAATGGTGAAAGTCATAATACATTCCTCCTAAAATTTTTTAAATGTTTGTATCTGACTTAAGCATAATTGAAAATGAATCTTAATTAGGTGACCTACATCACACATCCACTATGATTTTTCATTTTTTCCTTCAATTTGTAACATTTGATATGTTAGCAAGTTTTCAATAGGATTATAATGGATAGGAGCCCTAAACTATTAGTACATATTTGAAAAAAATGAAACGTTTTAAGGCAGGAGCTGATGAAATTGTTAGAGAGAAGAAAACCGATTCCGATTGGGGAAGCAGTTGAAAAAATTATGGCCCATCAATTACATGGGATAACGGAATATGTTTCAATAAATGAAAGCTTTGGCCGTTTTTTGTCAGAGGACTTGATCGCGACAAGTGATGTGCCTCATTTTAATCGGGCACCATATGATGGTTTTGCTGTCAGGTCGATTGATACCCTTTCGGCCTCACAGTCCCATCCAGTCGAGTTTGAAGTGATTGACCACATTGGTGCCGGAGCGGTGTCAACAAAGGTTGTGGGCAAAAATCAGGCTGTCAGAATTATGACAGGGGCGATGATGCCAGAAGGAACAGATGCTGTCGTCATGTTTGAAGTTGCAAAGGACTACGAAAAAGACGAAACCCCCTATATGTCGATAAAACGAAGCTTTAACAAGGGAGAAAATGTTTCCTTTATAGGTGAAGATGCTAGAGAAGGAGAAGTATTGGTAAATAAGGGAACTTTAGTAAATCCGGGTATCCAAGCCATGCTGGCTACCTTCGGCTATAAGGATGTCCCTGTGGCGAAAAAACCGATTGTCGGTTTGTTTGCAACTGGTACTGAACTTTTAGAAGTAGAAGAAGAACTCGTGCCGGGGAAAATTCGCAACAGTAATTCCCATATGATTGCCGCCCAAATCGAAAGAGCCGGTGGTGTGGTTAAATATTTTGGAAAACTGCCCGATGAATTTGATACATGCTTTGATGCTGTACTAGAAGGGTTAAATGAAGTTGATTTATTAATTACAACAGGCGGAGTATCGGTAGGGGACTTTGATTATCTTCCTGCCATTTATGAAAAATTAGGTGCCGAGGTGTTTTTCAATAAAGTAGCGATGCGCCCAGGCAGTGTGACGACAGTAGCCGGATATAAGGGGAAGATTTTGTTCGGTCTTTCTGGTAATCCATCTGCTTGTTATGTTGGCTTTGAATTGTTTGCCCGCCCAATTATTCGAAAAATGTTATTTTCTGAAAAACCCCATTTAAGGAAAGAAAAGGCCTTACTTGAAGTGGACTTTCCAAAAGCGAATCCATTTACAAGATTTGTTCGCAGCTCCACGTTTATCGAGGAAGGCAGGCTAAAAACAACACCAAGTGGTCTAGACAAATCCAATATCATCATGAGCCTTGCTGGTGCAAATTCGTTAATGATTCTTCCAGGCGGAACTAGAGGCTTTACAGCAGGCTGTGATGTAGAGGTGCTTATGCTTGAAGATCAGACCGGAAGCGAGTGGCCGTGGTAAAACCGATTATTTTTCAAGTGGTTGGTTATCAAAATAGCGGAAAAACTACCCTTACTTCCAAGCTCATCGAAAAACTGTCAACAAATCGGTTAACAACGGTGACAATTAAACATCACGGACATGGCGGGAAGCCCGATGCTGCAGAAAAAAAAGACACAACAAAACACTTGTCAGCAGGAGCGATTGCCACCCTTGTTGAAGGAGATGGCAGGCTGATTCTTCAAGCAGAACCATGTGCATATAGTTTAAAAGAACAGATCGAGTTGATGCACTATTTTCAGACAGACGTCATTTTAGTCGAAGGATATAAGCAGGAAAATTACCCAAAGCTTGTTCTAATGAAAGAAAAACAGGATTTAACGTTATTAGATATCGTAAACAATGTTCAAGCCGTGGTATTCTGGGAGGCTGAAATGATGGACATCATTTCAGCCAAACTGGATGTGCCGATCTTTCATATCGATGATGAAGCAGTCATAAGTTGGACCGTTCAACAAATCAAAAACTTTGTTAATGAGATCGGCCATAAATGTTAATAAAGTTGTCAAATAAGAGAAGGCAAATGCCTTCTTTTTTGCTTTATCATGTGATGCTCTTCACATTTTTTTCTACTGTCCTAATTTATAGTATAGGTAAGCAGGAATGAGGAGTGAAAGCGATGAAATTATTTTTACCGAAACAACATGGTGCTTGGGCAATGTTGATCATCCCTTTTTGGCTTGGGGTAATAGATGGAGGATTCCTCTGGAGGCATATCCCATTTTTTGTTGGCTGGCTTTTATTGTACTTGGCAACATATCCAATGCTGCTATTGTTTAAAAAGAAAAAGCTCACTTTTTATACAAAGTGGTCGCTAATCTATTTAGTGCCGGCTTTATTGCTGTTATTGCTACCACTATTGGAAAGGCCGTCTATTGTATTCTTTGGCCTGCTAATGATCCCTTTTTTTATTATTAATGCTTACTTTACCGCAAAAAATCAAGATCGTGCTTTTATGAACGATTTAAGCGCTGTTTTTGCCTTTTCAATTGCCGGCTTAGCGGGTAGTTATTTAGGGAGAGGTGCTGTTTCATTTGAGACCATTATTTTTCCCTTTTTAACATCTGTGCTATTTTTTATCGGCTGTACGTTTTACGTCAAATCCATGATTAGGGAAAAGAAAAATACGAAATTCAAATGGATTTCTTGGGCCTACCATCTACTGCTTGTTGCTGCATGGATTGCGGCCGGCTATTGGATTGCAGCACTTAGTTTTATTCCGAGTTTACTTCGGGCAATTCTTTTTTATGGAAAGAAATTATCACCAAAGCAAATTGGTATTTACGAAATAATTAATTCGGTGCTCTTTTTCATCATCATTGCCATACAAATAGTGATCTTAAAATAAAAAAATCGGTCGTAATGACCGACTTTTTTATTTAGTCAACCTTGCAAATTTCTATTGGACAATCTTCACAATCAATTTCACGTTTTAAATAATCCAAGTCATGAATGGTGATTGACCCTTTATCAATGGAGATTATTCCTATTTTTCGTAAATCACTTAGCAGACGATTTACGACTTCACGAGAGGTTCCGCAGAAGTTCGCCAGCTCCTGATTCGTTAACGGTAACTCAACTAAAATTCCCTTATTCGTTTTAACCCCATAGCTATTACTTATTCGAATTAAGGTTGAATATAATGCACCCTTTTTTCCATGAAGAACTAAATCGCGAAACTTGGTTTGTGTTTTACGATATTGCAAACTCATCCATTTAATGAATTCCAATGAAAGAGGGAGATTTTGTGAAAGTTTTTCCTCAAGAACATCCTTCATGATTACCGCCACCTCACCACTCTCCACAACACGTGCACTTAATAAATATCGTGAAGAAGGGGAGAATAAATTTAATTCGCCGACAAAGTCTCCTTTGGAGCACATTCTTAGTGTAAGCTCTCTTCCATCGGGAATAATCTTACTAATTTGAAGAATCCCGCTTTGTACGATGTATAATTCATCTGCTCGCGATCCTTCTTGAAAAAGAAAACTCCCTTTTTCAATCTTTTTCATATGGTGAACCGTATCAAAGAGGTGTGACAACGTTACGGGCATTTCTGTTACTATCTGCATACGACTAACCACCTTAAAGGTTCGAATTAATTTTAAAAAATAAATGCCAGCAAAGGTTTGATTTACAGGATATTACTATAATTATATTGTTAACTAAGAATAATTAGCAATAAATGTGGAATAAGTTCATACAATCGTCAAAAAGTAGTTACATGGGATTGGGATATATTCCTTAGGAAATAATGTCGACTGCTGATGGAATTTGAAAGAAATTCCTATAATGGACAAACCTAAAATGGAAATAATAATAATGTAGATGAGAAGGAGGGAAAAATGTGGGACAAAATCGTCAGTTTAAATCAGGAAAAAAGGCTCCAAATAATGGTGTGTATATAGAAGTTGGTGAAACGGGTGATAATGTGCTTAACCCTAAAAAAATTAAGCTAAAAGCTGGGGATCCATTTCCCGAAACATCAAATGATGAAAGGGTTTGGACTTATCAAAGAAAACCTTAATTAGTAAATATGGAAAGTCATCCAAACGGATGGCTTTTTCTATGTGAAAAATTTTACTTCTATTTAGAAAGTGTCTTATAATAAAAGAAAAGGTCAAAAATGGTCAGAAGGGGTGTCGATAAAGTGGACTTAAACCGAATGACGGAGCGTTTACAAAAAGGGATTATGGAGGCACAGACCTTAGCGGTTAAAGAAAATCATCAAGAAATTGATGAATCTCATTTGTTTTTATCTCTTATGAATCAAGAGGACAGTCTCATTACTTCTATTATAGAAAAGGCTGGATTACAGTCAGAACAAGTGAAGAAAAAACTGTTGGAATCTTTGTCAAAGAAACCGCAAGTTACGGGTTCAGGAGTGGAACAAGGAAAACTGTATATAACGGCTAAGCTGCAAAAATTATTGGTCAGCGCCGAAGAATTTGCCACGAAATTCGCCGATGAATATATTTCAGTTGAGCACTTCCTCTTAGCCGCAGCCCACACAAATGATTCGGAAATGAAAAAGATTCTGCAAGCATTTGGGCAAACACCTGAAACCGTTTTAAATGCTATAAAAGAAATAAGGGGGAACCAAAGAGTGACATCACAAAATCCAGAAGCAGGATATGAAGCTCTTAAAAAGTACGGCAGAGATCTTGTCGCCGAAGTAAAAGCCGGTAAAATGGACCCAGTCATCGGCAGGGATACGGAAATTCGCAATGTGATCCGGATTTTATCAAGAAAGACAAAGAACAATCCAGTATTAATCGGTGAACCGGGTGTAGGAAAAACCGCCATTGTCGAAGGATTAGCACAAAGGATTGTGAGGAGGGATGTTCCAGAGGGCTTAAAGGATAAAACGATTTTTTCACTCGATATGAGTTCGTTGATTGCCGGAGCTAAATTTAGGGGTGAATTTGAAGAGCGACTAAAGGCCGTTTTAAACGAGATTAAAAAAAGTGAAGGGCAAATTTTACTGTTCATTGATGAAATTCATACCATTGTAGGAGCCGGAAAAACGGAAGGTGCGATGGATGCCGGCAATATGTTGAAACCGATGCTGGCACGCGGTGAGCTTCATTGTATCGGAGCAACTACACTTGATGAGCACAGAAAGTATATTGAAAAGGATCCGGCACTTGAACGCAGATTTCAACAGGTACTTGTCCAAGAACCGAATGTAGAGGATACCATCTCCATATTAAGGGGCTTAAAAGAAAGATTTGAAGTCCATCATGGTGTTAAGATTCACGATCATGCGCTCGTGGCAGCAGCTACGTTATCAGATCGCTATATTACTGATCGATTTTTGCCCGATAAAGCGATTGATCTTGTTGACGAAGCATGTGCCTTGATTCGCACTGAAATTGATTCGATGCCAACGGAACTTGATGAGGTGACTCGCAGGGTGATGCAGTTGGAAATTGAAGAGGCGGCATTACGTAAGGAGAGCGATGAAGGCAGTAAAGTACGGCTCGAAGCACTTATAAAGGAACTTGCCGATTTAAAAGAACAGGCGAATGCGATGAAGGCAAAATGGCTGCAAGAGAAACAAGGAATACAGAAAGTCCAGGAAAAAAGAGAGCAGTTAGAAAAGCTTCGCCGGGAGCTGCAGCAGGCTGAAGATCAATATGATTTAAACCGTGCAGCAGAACTAAGACATGGTCAAATTCCGCTGGCAGAAAAAGAACTTAATCAATTAGAAAATGGGGCGGAAAAGGACGAACGGCTGCTTAGAGAGGAAGTTACCGGCGAAGAAATTTCAAATATTGTTTCAAGATGGACAGGAATACCTCTCTCTAAACTGGTTGAAGGGGAGAGAGAAAAACTGTTGAAATTAGAATCCATTTTACATGAAAGAGTCATTGGGCAAGACGAAGCCGTGAATCTTGTTGCAGATGCTGTTCTTCGCGCTCGTGCCGGTATAAAGGATCCAAACCGGCCAATTGGATCATTTTTATTTTTAGGGCCGACGGGTGTTGGGAAAACGGAGCTGGCAAAGGCATTAGCAGAGTCGTTATTTGACAGCGCAGAACATATAATTCGAATAGATATGTCTGAATATATGGAAAAACATGCGGTTTCAAGGCTTATTGGCGCACCTCCTGGATATGTTGGTTATGAAGAAGGAGGGCAGCTGACGGAAGCTGTTAGAAGACGACCATATTCCGTTATCTTAATGGACGAAATTGAGAAGGCTCATCCTGAAGTGTTCAACATTCTTTTACAGGCATTGGATGATGGACGAATAACAGATTCACAAGGCCGTGTAGTCGACTTTAAAAACACAGTAATTATTATGACTTCCAATATTGGATCACAATTCTTACTTGAACGAAGTGAAAATGAGATTGAAATTTCAGAGGAAGCAAGAGAAAAAGTTATGACTCAGCTAAGAGGCCATTTCCGTCCGGAATTTTTAAATCGGATTGATGAAATCATCCTATTTAAGTCATTGTCATTAGGAGAAATAAAAAATATTGTTGTGAAAATGATGAAGGAACTGCAAAATCGGCTGAAACAACAGCAAATCGATATTTCAATTAGCGAGGATGCGAAAGAATTCATTGCGGTAAATGGCTTTGATCCGATCTACGGTGCAAGACCGCTGAAACGGTATATCCAAAGAAATATTGAAACAAAGCTTGCACGTGAAATCATAGCAGGCAGGGTACATGATCAATCAACAGTGGAGATCATGATAAAAGATGGGGAAGTGGTGGTTCAGGTAAAATAAGAAAGAAAAAGGTCGTCCAATAACTTGGAAGACCTTTTCTCCTATTTTAATGATTCTTTACAGGCTCTCTTGGAATAACAGAAGCAGCAATGAAAATCAAAACAGTAACACCAAGAGATACAATAACGCCTGGCATAAATTCAAATTTTGCACCTGGAGTCATAGAACTAACAACATATGTAAGCATTTGCACTAATAGAAATGACCAGAAGAAGGTCCAAAAAAATCGCACTATTTTTCACCTCTTACTTATTTTTCATCAATGTTAATACTACCATACGCGGTAAAAAAAATATAGATAAAATCAATTTCTGAAATAACTTTTCAAGTCATTCGGAAAAATGGGCAAACTCCCTTTCATCTTTTGTGAAATGACATACAATATGTTGAGGAAATATGTAAAAGGAGATTTAGCAATGGAAAATCGCAATTTTCAGATGGATACCCAATGGAATATCATTCATTACCCCGAAAAGCCAACAGGATTTGGGATCTTAATCATTGGAGATGAAAGGCATTTTGTGGACGAGAGCAAATGCTTTTGGACACAAAACGAAGGAAAGCTAGCCATCATTGATGAATTAAAAGATGCAGGGTACACCATTTTTTCCTCAAATCTTTATGGGCGAAATTGGGGGAGCGATAAAGCTGTTGAACTTGCTCAAAGGTTGTATCAGCATGTGATTCGCAGCGAAATCCTAAATAATAAAATTCATATTTTGGCGGAAGGTATGGGAGCGCTGGTCGCGGTCAGGTTAATGGAGAAAATGAAGGGATGCATCAGGTCGGTAATCCTGCTTAATCCTATTCTTTCCTTAAAGCATCACCTTGAACAAGAAAAGGAACATAAATTTTTTTATAAAAAATTAATGAGAGAACTAACTGCAGCACATAATACGGAACAAACATGGATTGAAGGGGCCATAAACAGCATGGAGGAATTCGTAAACATGGAGTCTGGATGTCCCGTTAAGATCATTCATGTCCTAGCCGGTGGAAAATCATATAACCAATCGAAATTATACCAACAAATTATCAAATCTCCTGAAATTAATCCTACTTTTATTCTTCCAGAAAAAAAACCACAGCTTGGAAAAATTTTCATCAAGTTTTTGAACAGCCATGAAACTGAACTGTAAGTCTGGTTCCTCCTCAAATAGAAATAATTCCTTAATGAATGGCATAGGATTCATTAAGGCGAGTTTGGGGAGGAAAATTTTAATGGACAAGGCTATTATTTTTGGAATATACAATTTTGTTAGTTTTCACGCATGTAAAACGCTCCTGAATAAAGGAATCGAAGTGATCGGTGTTCAACTAGATGAACAAGAAAAAAGTCCATTACTCGAGGAAAAAAGGTTTGAGGTGGGAAGAAATGCCAACTTTAGCGAAAACCCTTTGTCTAAGTGGGCAAACAGACGGGAAGAAGAGAAGGCTGAAACAGTCATTCTATTTCCTATTTACGATTTATATATGCTGAGGAATGAAAAAATTTTGCAGCACGATCAAGTGGCAAAATCAATCATCCAATATATGGAGAGCAATAAAGACAATACGGAAATTGTATTCATACTTCCTATTCAACTGCTTAGGGCTAACAGTATAGAGGCCATCGGAACTTTCATAGAAAAAATAAAGGGATTAGCAAAGAAGGTTCAATGGTTTTATGTACCAGCTATTTACGGTCCTTGGCAGCCACAAACATTTCTGTATCACCAGGCTATCCTTTCTACCTTTCAAAAGGCAGAAATCAGAAAAGATGAAAGAGAATGGACGGGTGATGTTCTGTATATTGATGATGCAATTAATACCATTATTAACACAGTTGAAACTGAGAATTCCGGGCGTTTTATTGTTGAAAGCGGGAAGAATAATTATTGGGCTAATTGTGCCGCTTTTCTCCAAATAGATGAGAAATTAATGGACATCAGCCGTAATGAACCGTTGCAATTGGATCATCAAATTGTTAAGCTCCCTGTTAAAAACGTAACACCATTTGCGGATTCCATCACAAAACAGATAGACCATGTCCAACGTGTATTTCAAAACGGATGCTAAATAATGAGTTAATTAGACAAACTGAATCATGGAAAAGTAGTAGTGCACGAAATTTGTCTTTTCAATTATTTGTTCAAAGGGTAGAATAAAAGGAACTAGACGTTTTCTTCGCTTTTGATTCAATTTTTAAAAAAAGTAATCTTAGATAGAAACATGTGATGGAAGTGGCTGCGGTAATAAAGGAGTGCGTAGAATGTTTAACCGGTTTCGAATCATTCTTTTATGTCTTCTTTTACTTGGGGCTTGCGGGGAAACAAAGACGACAGGCAATTTACAGAAGGTTGGCTTGTTAGTTCCTGAAACAGTAAATGACCAAGTATGGGGAACAAAAGGCTATAAGGGAATGTTAAAAATACAATCCAAATTTAATGTGGATGTATTTTATAAAGAAGGAATGAATTCACAGGCTGTTGTTGAACGAGCAGTGAAGGAATTTGAGCAAAAAGGGGTCAATCTGATCTTTGGACATGGTTCAGAGTATGCAGAATACTTTAATAATATTTCGGAAGACTATCCTAAAATTCACTTTGTCAGTTTTAATGGCGATGCAAAGAACCCAAACACAACAAGCCTGAACTTTAAGGCACATGCGATGGGCTTTTTTGGCGGCATGGTTGCGGCTCATATGTCTAAAACTAATAAAGTAGGAGTTTTAGCAGCATATGAATGGCAGCCTGAAATTGAAGGTTTTTATCAAGGTGCGATGGCTGAAAATAATCAAACACATGTAAGTATAGAATACGTCGGAAATTGGGATGATGAAAAAAAGGCTACTCAACTAGCCAATCAAATGTTAAAACAAGGTGTCGATGTTGTATACCCTGCCGGGGATGGTTTTAATGTTCCTGTTATTGAACAGGTGAAGGAACAGGGATCCTATGTGATTGGCTATGTTTCAGACCAGTCTGACCTTGGGGAATCAACTGTATTAACAAGCACTATTCAACAGGTCGATACATTATATGAAAAGGTTGCTGAACAATATAACGAGGGGAAGTTAAAAGCAGGTAATCTTTCATTTGATTTTCAAGACAATGTCATTTCTCTAGGTAAATTTAGCCCGTTAGTTTCAAAAGACTTTATAGGAAAAATGAATCTGAAAATTGAACAATATAAAGAAACAGGAAAATTACCCAAATAATTTTTTAAAAGGAGTACATATGAATAATCAAGATAAGACATTACAATTTATGCAGATTGCGATGAAATACCTGCCTGAAGCGAAAGCCCAATTAGACCAATCTGGGGTTGAATTATCAATGGAACTAATTGAGCCATTTATGAACCTGTTTACAAAAGTAATGCATGAAGCCTATGAGCTTGGCAGAGAAGATGCGTTAACTGAATTAGAAATGAAGAAATAAGCTGCTCCTAACGGCAGCTTATTTCTTTTTCCAAAGTTGTTCGACAAATGGATAAATTTTATGAAATAAGGGTTTTAGTCCTCGGACAGATTCCATTAGAGTATCGATATTCATCATTAGCTCTTCATAATTAATTGTGGATTGGTTATGAGTATGTTCTTGCCGATGATGATTTGTTTGATGATGCGGATTGTGTTCTCTTCTATGACCAAACATAAAACTGGTGAACCGATCCTGTTCAAGCTCCCCTAAATCTTCTTTTTCCTCAGGGTCATTCCACTCTAGCTCCTGCTGCTCCCTATCTTCCATTCCATAGGCGCCTCCTTTCTGAAAGGATCACTTAAATTAGAATATGTTTAAATGAATAAAAGGAATGTACATTAGCGGAGGATAAAAACGAAGAAATAGTTGCTTAAAATAGGATTTATTTGATAAAATTAGTACCAAGTCATAATAATTGATATTAAATCTTGGTGAATAAAGAAGCAAGTTAGAGAAATTAAAGGAGTTGGAACCTTTGAGAGCTGGAATTATCGGAATGGGCAGGTATTTACCTGAAAAAATTGTAACTAATCATGATTTAGAAAAAGTAATGGATACCTCTGATGAATGGATTCGTACGAGAACAGGGATTGAAGAACGAAGAATTGCTGCAGATGATGTTAATACGTCAGACATGGCGTTTGCTGCTGCTCAAGAAGCCATACAAGCTGCTGGGATTACCGCGGAAGAGATTGATTTAATCTTAGTAGCAACGGTCACACCCGATTCACCGTTTCCATCCGTTGCCTGCCGGATTCAAGAACGATTAGGAGCGAAAAAGGCAGCTGCCATGGATGTCAGTGCAGCTTGTGCCGGCTTTATGTATGGAATTATCACTGCTAAACAATTTATTGAGTCCGAAGCCTATAAGTACGTACTAGTAGTTGGAGTTGAAAAACTTTCGAAAATTACCGACTGGAATGACCGTAATACCGCTGTATTATTTGGTGATGGTGCGGGGGCAGCTATTATCGGTCAAGTTTCAGATAACCGGGGAATCCTTTCCTTTGAACTCGGTGCTGACGGTACAGGTGCAAAACACCTTTATCAGGACGAATATATCATTATGAATGGCAGGGAGGTTTTCAAGTTTGCTGTAAGGCAGATGGGTGAGAGCTGTGTCCATGTTCTAGAGAAGGCAGGTTTAACGAAAGAGGATGTTGATTTTCTTATCCCGCACCAAGCCAATATTCGCATCATGGAGGCTTCAAGACAGCGATTAGAACTTCCTGAAGTAAAAATGTCAAAAACTGTTAATAAATATGGCAATACATCATCAGCATCGATCCCTATTTCTATTGTTGAAGAATTGGAAGCAGGAAAAATCAAAGATGATGACTTAATTGTTATGGTCGGCTTTGGCGGCGGATTAACATGGGGCGCAATCGCCATTCGCTGGGGCAAATAAAGAGAGATCATATAGGGAACAGTTAGTGTAGAAAAGGAGATGTAGAAATGGAAAAACGTAGGGTTGTAGTAACAGGCATCGGAGCGGTGACACCAATCGGAAACGATGCGGATACTACTTGGAAAGGGATATTGGAAGGAAAATCAGGCGTTGGGCCGATGACACGAGTGAATGCTGATGAATATCCTGCAAAAGTAGCGGCAGAAGTAAAAGACTTTAATCCGGAAAATTTTATGGAAAAAAAAGATGCCCGTAAAATGGACCGTTTCACCCAATTTGCTGTAGCAAGCGCAATTATGGCGGTTAAGGATGCCGATTTAACAATTAATGAAGATAATTCTCATCGTGTCGGAGTCTGGATTGGGTCCGGAATTGGTGGAATGGAAACATTTGAACAACAATTTGAGATATTCCAAAAACGGGGCTATAAGCGTGTTTCCCCATTCTTTGTACCGATGTTAATTCCTGATATGGCTACAGGTCAAGTTTCGATTACACTAGGAGCAAGAGGATTTAATTCCTGTACGGTTACCGCTTGTGCGACCGGTACGAATTCGATAGGAGATGCTTTTAAAGTAATCCAGCGTGGTGATGCAGATGTAATGGTATCCGGCGGGGCAGAAGCACCAATTACAAGAATGTCTGTTGCGGGCTTCTGTGCCAATACGGCTCTTTCCACAAATCCAGATCCGCAATCTGCAAGCAGACCTTTTGATAAAAACCGTGATGGATTTGTCATTGGTGAAGGGGCAGGAATTGTTGTCTTGGAGGAATTAGAGCACGCATTGGCCCGCGGTGCGAAAATCTATGCAGAAATTGTTGGTTACGGTGCAACAGGTGATGCATATCATATTACTGCACCTGCACCTGGTGGCGAAGGCGGTGCACGAGCAATGAAAATGGCAATTAACGATGCCGGACTAGTTCCGGAAGAAATTGATTACTTGAATGCTCACGGTACTAGTACCGAATATAACGATAAGTTTGAAACACTTGCTGTTAAAGAAGTATTTGGAGAGCATGCATATAAGCTGGCCATGAGCTCAACCAAATCCATGACCGGTCATCTACTTGGTGCAGCGGGCGGTGTTGAAGCTATCTTTACCGTGCTGGCGATTAGAGACAGTATGCTGCCACCGACCATTAATTATGAAACACCGGATCCAGAGTGCGACTTGGATTATGTTGTTAATACAGCAAGATCGAAAGAAATTAAGGCAGCTATGAGCAACTCGCTTGGTTTTGGCGGTCATAATGCTACCATCGTCTTTAAAAAATACGAATAGAATTCGAAAACGGCCTGGCAGATGTCCTGGCCGTTTTTTTATTATGAGATATAAGAAATAATAAAATTCTGACCTTGAGAAATGTCCAGCTCCAGCACCCTAGCGGCTAGTGTCCTTCGCTCTCCGCCCTACGATAAGTCAACATCGAACCGCCTCCGGCTTTTCGTGTTTCCTTTATCTCAGTTGGAGTGCTCCAGGCCATACGCCGCTGACCAGGGCGCTTGCGCTTTTCTATAAAGAAACCATTAAATTAAGAACTTCTTCTCTAAAAATTCATAAAATGACCAGAGGGAGAACTTGAGTTAATGGGGTGAGATAATGGGGATCATTCGAACAGATGAATGGCTGCAAAAGGAGTTTGATCGTCCGCTTAAAATCTGTGAAAAGCTTCTTCCTTATTTTAAAGGGCAGCAAGTGAAAGAAATTTATAATCAATTAGTGAACTTTGGAATGTACCGGCCTTCACGTTCCTCCAAAAACAATTATAACAAGATGGTGGAAAAAAAAGCATGGAATCAAGTTGAAATGCTATTTCGAAAATATAAACCAAAATGGAATGGGCCGGATGTGCCAGTCTTTCTCTTTCCGTTAGCCCAGACGGGTGGTTTTTTTATAAAAGAGGAAAAAAGCAAGGCGGGTGTTTCCTTTCCAGATAAAATGTTTCTTTTTCTATCGGAGCACGAAGACCCAAAGGAAATAGAAGCATTATTTGTTCATGAATATCACCATGTCTGCAGATTGAGAATGTTAAATAAAAAAATGGAAGACTATACGTTACTGGACTCTATTATCATTGAGGGGCTGGCAGAGTATGCAGTATTCAAACATTGCGGCCGGGAATACCTAGCTAATTGGTGTCATATGTATACAGAAAAGGAACTAGCAAGGTTTTGGGAAAGATATTTACAACATCAGCTGCAGACGAAAAAGAATGAAAGAGGACACGATGAACTATTATATGGCGGCAGGGCAGTACCAAAATTGCTCGGCTATGCAGCTGGGTATAATGTTATTCGGCAATACTACAAAAGTCATAATTATTCTACGAAACTATCTTTTTCCAATCCTGCCGCCAAATATATCGAATAGGAAAGAATTATACTAACAGAAAAAGCCTGGTATAAAAGGCTTTTTTTATTTTTAAAAAAACTGAAATTACCAATTATGTAAAAAAGTCTTGCAATTGTAACAATTCTGTAATAGAATTCTATTTAAATATAACGAATTAGCAGAATAATTAAAAAAGTAAGAAGGTGTACTATGAGCCAAAAAAAGCCATTACTCAAAGAGGCACCGTTGCTCGAGGTGAAAAATTTAGAGACAGCCTTTGATATTGATGGAACGGATTATAATGCCGTTGATAATGTTTCATTTAAGGTAAAGCCACGGCAAATAGTTGGAGTTGTAGGTGAATCCGGCTGTGGAAAATCAGTTATGAGCCTTTCGATTATGCAGCTGCTGCCTAAAGGAATTGGCAAAGTAAAGTCAGGCGAAATTATATTTGATGGAATAAATATTGAGAAGATGTCCGAATCCCAAATTAATAAAATCCGCGGGAAGGATGTTTCAATGATCTTCCAAGAGCCAATGACCTCACTGAATCCGGTATTTACCATCGGATACCAGTTGCAAGAGGTTCTTTTTAACCATTTAAAAATATCTAAACAAGAAGCTAGGCAGAAGGCGATTGCCTTATTAAAAAGTGTTGGAATTTCCCGGCCTGAAAAGATTGTTGATGAATATCCGCATCAATTATCAGGTGGTATGCGCCAAAGAGTTATGATAGCGATCGCAATTGCCTGCCAGCCTAAATTGTTAATTGCGGATGAGCCGACAACAGCTCTCGATGTTACTGTTCAGGCACAAATCTTGGAACTTTTAAAAGAGATTCAAGAGGTAAATGATATGTCGGTCATTCTTATTACACATGATTTAGGTGTAGTTGCGGAAATGTGTGATGAAGTGATCGTAATGTATGCAGGAAAGATTGTTGAACGAACCGATGTCGATACATTGTTTCATAATCCTAAACACCCATATACCACACTTCTATTAGGCGCAATTCCTAAAATGGAAGAACAGGAAGAACGCTTAAGTTCAATCAAAGGAATTGTTCCATCATTAACGAATATGCCAAAGGCTGGCTGTCGATTTGCCAACCGTTGTCCAAGTGCAATGCCTGAATGCTTTACAATTACCCCCGTTCTCGAAGATGTTGAACAAGGCCATGAGGTTGCCTGTTTGCTCTTTGAATCTAGTAATCCAAGAGAAGGGGTGAAGTGATGACTTCAGTATCAGTACATAAAAATAAAGAAAGCGCTTCCTTTCAAGCTGAAAATCTTTTAGAGATTCAAAACCTTAAAACCTATTATCCTGTTAAAGGTGGTTTTTTTAAACGGACAATTGGGAATGTTAAAGCGGTCGATAACATTTCATTTGAGATTAAGCGAGGAGAAACACTTGGACTTGTTGGTGAATCCGGCTGCGGCAAATCAACTGCCGGCCGGACAATCTTACGATTATTGAAACCAACCGAAGGCAGAATTCTGTTTGATGGAAAAGATATTACCAGGATTTCAGGTAAATCATTGCGTGATATTCGAAAAGATATGCAAATGGTTTTTCAAGATCCGTATGCTTCCTTGAACCCGATGCAAATGGTTGGAGATATTATCGCGGAACCCATTTATAATTTTTCAAAAAAGAGTAAAGAAGAATTAAAAAAAGAGGTTCTGGATTTATTGGATAAAGTAGGTCTGCCGCCCGAAGCTTATTATAAGTATGCACATGAATTTTCCGGCGGACAGCGTCAAAGAATCGGAATTGCCCGTTCCCTTGCGCTCAAACCAAAATTGATAATCGCCGACGAGCCGGTTTCTGCACTGGATGTATCCGTGCAATCACAGGTTTTAAACCTGTTAAAAGATTTGCAAAAGGAATTTGATTTAACATTCCTATTTATCGCGCATGACTTAAGTGTTGTTAAACATATGAGTGATCGAATTGGTGTTATGTACCTAGGTAACATGGTAGAGATTGCAAATAAGGATCTCCTTTATGCAGAACCTCTCCATCCATATACCCAGGCACTAATATCTGCCATTCCATCTCCAGACCCAAGAATCAAGAAGGAAAGAATTATTTTAAAAGGAGACGTGCCAAGTCCCATCAATCCTCCATCAGGATGCCCATTCCATCCTCGCTGTCCAATGGCAATGGAGGAATGTTCTAAAACAAAACCGGTATTAAAGGAGGTGAAGCCATCTCATCGAGTAGCTTGCCACCTTTACTAATAAAAAGGAAATTAAAAATCTAATAGGGGGGAACAAAATGAAGAAACGAAGTATGCTTATGTTAGCGGCATTAATGTTAGTTCTATCTGCATTTTTAGCGGCTTGCAGCGGCGGAGGAGAAAAAGCTGGTACAAAGGAAAAGGAAAAAGAAGGCAATAAGACCGGTGAAACAGCAGGTCAACCGCAAGATGGCGGAACATTAGTATATGCACTGGATTCGGCACCGGAAGGTAAATTTAACTTTTCCTTCTATGGAACTGCAACTGATGCGTATGTAATGGATTTCTTTGATGAAAACCTAATTAAGTTTGATGAAAAGTTGCAAGCACAGCCGCATATCGCTTCTTGGAAAACAGAAGACAATAAGGTGTATGATTTTGAAATCAAAAAAGGTGTTAAATGGCATAATGGGGACGAACTGTCAGTTAAAGACTGGGAATTTGCATTAAAAGTAGTTGCTGATAAGGACTATGAAGGCCCGCGTTTTGAAAACGTAAATAAAATTGAAGGTGCACAAGATTACCATGATGGTAAAGCAACAGAAATCTCCGGTATTAAAGTAGTTGATGATTACCACATCCAAATTACTTTTGATAAAGCACGTGTAAACAACTTAGAAAACCTATGGACATACCCAATGAATCGCACAGAATTCAAAGATATGGCTGTTAAAGATATGATGTCATCTGAACAAGTACGTACAAAGCCTGTTGGTTTAGGGCCATTTAAAGTAACAAAAATTGTTCCAGGAGAATCAGTTGAAATGGATCGTTTCGACGATTACTTCGGCGGTAAACCGCATATCGATAAAGTTGTGTTAAAAGTAATCGACCCATCTCTATCTGTTGGGGAACTTAAAAATGGCACACTTGATATGACTTCTTTCCACCCAAGTATTATTGATGAAGTTAAAGCACTTGATAATGTTGAAGCAGTAACATATCCAGGCCTAAGCTATTACTATGTTGGTTTCAGATTAGGAACATGGGATGGCAGCCAAAACATTATGAATGAGTCAAAATATCAAAATGTTAAATTACGTGAAGCAATGTACTATGCAATCAATCGTGAAGAGTGGGTAAAGGCGTTCTTCTTTGGCGTTGGTAAACCTGTAAACCGTCCAGTACCTACAAACCACTGGATTGCAGCAGACAATAAAGATCTAGAGCAATTCAAATATGATCCAGAAAAAGCAAAGAAATTATTAGATGAAGCTGGCTACAAAGATGTTGACGGAGATGGCTTCCGTGAAGATCCGGATGGTAAGAAATTTGTGGTAAACTTCAGCCACTATGCGACTCAAAACCCAACATTTGAATCACGTGCAAAAGCATTGACTCAATATTGGGAAGAAGTAGGATTAAAATCAAAGCTTACAATGACAGATGCAAACCTTTACTACGATATGCTTGAAAAAGCAGATAAATCGATGGAAGTCTTCTTCGGCGGGTGGTCTACTGGTACCGATCCGGATCCAACACCACTTTGGAGCTCTAAAGCACTGTGGAACTATCCACGCTGGGTAAATGCCGACAGTGATAAATTGCTTGATCAAGCAGTTGATATGAGCGTTGTTGGAACAGATGCCGACAAACGTAAGGATCTATATGTACAATGGCAAAAACTTTTCATGAAGGAACTTCCTGCATTACCAATTGCTGAGCTTGAAGAAACAATGGCTGTCAGCAAACGTGTACAAGGAGTTACATTCACTGTTGCTGGTATGAACCGTCCAAATGAGTGGTGGATTAAACAATAATTGCAGCAGACTAACATGTATTAGACTATGTTAAATGCTTATATTATTTTACTTTAAGCTCAGGGAAATTATTTGGGAGGGGCAGGGAGATCTGTTCTCCCTGCCCCTCCCCTTTTAATGAATGGAGTTACATAAACACTCGTATTTAACATAGTTTATCAGACAAGGAGAATGCACATGCTGAAGTATGCATTTCGAAGAATTTTGGGCATGATTCCGATGTTATTTCTAATTTCCATTGTAGTCTTTACGTTGGCAAAATTAATGCCTGGAGATTCTCTTTCAGGAGAGATTGATCCTAGGAATACAAATCCACAATATATAGCGGAAATGCGGGAAAAATTGGGCTATAATGATCCGCTGCCACAGCAGTATGCCCGCTGGATTGGCAACTTTGTACAAGGTGATTTTGGAAAATCAGCCCGTTTTAAAATTCCGGCTGCGGAGGTTATCGGAGAACGTATTCCGAACACATTGCTGCTTGGATTTTCTTCAATAGTTATCACGTATATTCTCGCCTTCATCATGGGAACATACGCCGGAAGAAAGCCCTATACACTTGGAGATAATTTAATTGGGGGACTAAATTATTTAGGGTTATCCATTCCTTCTTTTATCGCAGGTGTATTTGCAATCTTCTTATTTTCTTTTACACTTGGATGGTTTCCATCAAATGGTTCAATTGATATAGGTGTGACAGAGGGGACACTTGAGTATTGGTTAAGCCGTCTACACCATGTATTCCTTCCGGCGGTAGTTCTAGGATTATTAAGTACTGCTAGCTATACGCAATTTTTACGCAATGATATTATAGAAAATAGCCGAAAAGACTTTGTTCGTACGGCACGTGCAAAAGGAACTGTAGAAAGAAAGATTTACAATGTTCATATTTTAAGAAACTCAATTATTCCGCTTATAACGTTTTTAGGCTTTGATTTAGTAGCCATAATTAGTGGCGCAATTATTACTGAAACGATTTTTACTTACCCAGGACTTGGACAGCTATTTTTGCAATCTGTTGGAACAAGAGATTATCCAGTATTAATGACGTTGACAATGTTGTTCTCCTTCTTAACACTAATTGGCAACCTAGTAGCCGATATATTATACGGTGTTGTAGATCCGAGAATTCGCTTAGATTAGGGGGAAATAGAGATGGAAATTATTACTCAGAAGGATTCAAAAATAATCACAGCACCCCCAAAGAAAAGTTTGTCACCATGGGCACTTGCCAGGAAAAAGTTTATAAAAAACAAATTGGCTATGACGAGCCTCATCTTTTTAGTAATAGTAGCGATTGTTTCCTTCCTTGCACCGTATATTACAACGGCAGATGTTACAAGAATTAATATTGGAGAAATGTCCCTAAAGCCATCCGGAGATCATTGGCTGGGAACAGACAAAGCCGGCCGTGATGTCTTTACCAGATTATTATACGGTGGCCGAATCTCACTATTAGTCGGAATGAGCTGTACACTGTTTGTTATTTTACTAGGTACATTAATCGGATCAATTTCGGGGTATTTCGGCGGTGCCGTCGACAGCTTATTAATGAGATTTACAGATTTTATTTTAAACTTTCCTTTTCTTGTATTTGTAATTGTTCTAAATGCGATATTTTTTGGAAAAGTAAATGGGTTATGGGTTTTAATAGGAACAATCAGTATCCTAAGCTGGGGTGGAATCGCTCGGATTGTCCGAAGTAAAATTCTTACTGAAAAAGAGAATGAATATATTACGGCTGCTATTTCGATTGGTTGCTCGCCTGCCAAGATTATAGTAAAACACCTCTTACCGAATATTCTATCAACTATCATTGTTCAGGCTACGATTACATTTGCTACTATGATTGTTGCAGAAACAGGTTTAAGCTTTCTTGGCTTCGGTGTACCACAAGAGATTCCGAGCTGGGGCAACATGTTAAATTCAGCAATTGAACCTGATGTCATCCAATTTAAACTTTGGATTTGGGTGCCTCCGGCAATATTAATTACCATCACCATTTTATCAATTAACTTTATTGGTGAAGGGTTAAAAGATGCTTTCAACCCTAAATCAAGAAGATAAAAATCTACCATCATGATATGGTAGATTTTTTTTATCCATTCAACGATTAGGTATAAATATTGGGACAACCTCATATAAATAGCGGTAAATATTCGAGCGGCGAATGTTATCAGTATTAATAGTAAATGGGGCAAAATATATATAAAGGAATAATTTAACTAAGCTCTGCCCATACTGATTGACAAAACAGTTTCTTGAAGTGAGGGGATGTACAATGTTGTATCTTCATGATGTATGGGTAAATTGGTTTGAGGGTGAAGAAAACGGGTATAATGTGTGCCATTTTCATGAATGGCGTAAGGATGACGGAGTGGAACTGTTAGACCAGGCACCACTTATTAAAGTCGAGCCGATACTGTTTAACTATATTGAAAATGACCTGTCAGAGCTGCCCCAACAGCTTCTCGACGATATTTACCAGAAAGCCTATTTAAGAAAAAACCATGAAAGAGTTCAGCTCGACTACTGCTTTGTTGTTACAGATGGGATTGGGATCCTAGTAATTGATACAATTGGCTATAATATACCAATTCGAAAGAGCAGATTGATTCCTAGACAGGAACAGCTTGTATATGAAATGATCAGTCAGCATGAGGCAAAACAATATCATTTTTATCCATCACTGAAAAGTAAGGATTTCCATATTTTATCTCCAGAACCAGAACTTATGACAGGATTGACCAGAAAAGAACGGCAATTAAAACAGCTGCTATTTATGGCACTTGATCAATTGCTTTCATCCAATAATGAAGCAGAAGTTCGCTATTGGTATACGGAATGGTGTCCTGAACAATATTCAACCATTCAAGAGATGAATTTCGAAGATGCATGGGAACAATTATTTGAAGAGACGAAGTATGGCTGGTCGAAACAGCATGAAACATTCTGTGAGAATTTAATTAAAGGGCAGCCATTTTTTGAAAAGCTATGGGAAATGGAGCACGGTCCAAAAGTAAACTAAAAAGCCTGACCCAGAGGTATGCTTTGCATATCTTTTGGGGGTCAGGCTTTTTAGCGTTTTTTGATTATCTCTTTTTTCTTCCAAGTCCCATTGCATTTTCCATTTTCTTCAGCGTTTTGCTGGCAACTTGATTAGCTTTTTCGGCACCGTGGTCCAAAATGTCGTCAAGTTCCTTTGAATCCAATAAATGGTAGTATTTGTCTTGAATGGGCTTAATAAAGTTTGCTACTACCTCCGCTAAGTCACCTTTAAAGTCTCCGTAGCCTTTACCCGCATACATTTCTTCAAGTTCGGTAATTGATTTTTCACCAAGGATTGAATAAATCGATAATAGGTTTGAAACTCCAGGTTTATTAACTGTATCAAACTTTACAATTCCATCAGAATCGGTAACTGCACTCTTTATTTTTTTCACAATTTGATTCGGTTCATCTAATAGTGTGATAAAGGCCTTTTTGTTAGCGTCAGATTTACTCATTTTTTTCGTAGGTTCCTGAAGTGACATTATGCGTGCTCCAACCTTAGGCAGGCTAATTTCAGGTATAGTAAGAACATCGTTATATTTCTTGTTAAATCTTTCAGCTAAATCTCGAGTCAATTCCATATGCTGCTTTTGATCCTCACCTACAGGAACGAGATCTGAATTATACAATAAAATATCAGCTGCCATTAACGGGGGATAGGTTAACAGGCTTGCTGAAACTGCTTCTTTACCAGAAGATTTATCTTTGAATTGTGTCATTCTCTCCAACTCTCCGATATAGGATACGCATTGCATCATCCATCCCGCTTGTGCATGTGCTGGAACCTCTGACTGGATAAACAAAGTAGCCTTCTCGGGGTCGATTCCAACAGCAAGATATAATGCTGCTAAGCTGCGAATATTTTTCCGGAGAGTTTTTGGATCCTGTGGGACCGTAATAGCATGCTGATCGACAATGCAAAAGAAGCAGTTGTATTCATTTTGCAGTTCTACGAATTGTTTCATCGCTCCTATATAGTTCCCAAGTGTAATTGTTCCACTCGGTTGAATACCAGAAAAAATTGTTTTCATTTCTGTTTCCTCCTAAAATTAAATAAAAAAAACCATTCGTCCCCAAAAATTACTAGGGACGAATGGTTCGCGGTACCACCCTAAATTACTCTAAAAGAGTCACTCAGTTCTCCATTCCTCATACATCGATTATGGAGAGTCCTTGTAACGTAAGGATGACGTCTACTCCTACTAGTTTAATCGTAACAATTAAAGAGTTCAGAAAGAGGCTCCAAAGTCCATTCCGTATTCTCATCGTGTTTGTTTTCACCATCCACAAACTCTCTGTAACGAGGGGTAATACGTACTATTCTTTATCATTGCTGCACATTTTATTCGATTAATCACATTATAAAGGATTAGCATATTTATTTTCAAGTAAGTTAAAAATAATATGCTATGAGGGCAATCATCATAAATAGACCATTCATTAGTCCATGAAAAAGGAGGGGTTTTTCATCAATAGTAACCATTTCAGATAATCTTGGGATGTCTTCTAATTTCCTTTCATCTCTGTCTCTTGAAAAGACGAGATTAATCGATCTTGAGATCACATCATAGAAACCGCTATGAATGGTATAAAGGAGTGATGCTGTTAAAAGTAGTGCTGCGGAAATATAAAAAGATATATTGATATAGCTAACTAATGAAATTTCATGTTGGAAAATAAAAGAAATAATAATAATTCCCAACTGTGTGAAAGTTAGAATATAAAGTTTTCTTTTAAAACGGAAATTCATAAAATGACCTCCAAAACATTGATTTATAAAGGGATGCCTAATAAGTATTATACAAAAAAATCCGTATAAGCCTAAATTATATCACAGCAAATTGTAATCCTAACGTAAAAATTGTATCGAAATTGTAAATTAAAAATTAAAAAAATATGTACAATTTATTTAAATTATGTATAATAGAAAATGTAGTAATTTTTCAGAATAATAGAAAAGGGAGGTCTACATAGTGAAGAAAACAAAACTTTCACTACTTTTAGTATTATCACTTGTACTAAGCATGTTTCTAGCAGCATGTTCAGGCGGCGATAAAAACGAAGGAACAGACAAAGGGAAAGACAAAGGCGGCGAAAAAGCCCCTGCAGAACAACTTGCTGATGAACAAGTATTAAACGTGCTTGAGTCTGCTGAAATTCCAACTATGGACAGTGTGTTAGCAACTGACGTTATGGGTTTCACCACGATGAATGCTGTTAACGAAGGTATGTATCGTTTAGACGCCGATCAAAAGGTTGTACCTGCCGGCGCTGAAGCAATGCCTGAATACAATGCTGATAAAACTGAACTAACAGTAAAATTAAGAAAAGATGCAAAATGGACTAATGGAGATCCTGTAACAGCACATGACTATGTGTTTGCTTGGCAGCGTGCTATCAACCCAGAAACTGCATCTGAATATGGCCCTTACTTTATGGAAGGCAAAATCAAAAACGCTACTGAAATCGGTAAAGGCGAAGCCAAAGTAGAAGATCTTGGCATTAAGGCTGAAGATGACTACACTTTAAAGATTACTCTTGAAAGACCAATTCCTTATATTGAATCTTTCATTACATTCCAATTGTTCTACCCGCAAAAC
This sequence comes from Neobacillus sp. 19, assembly GCF_049463095.1. Classification (NCBI taxonomy): domain Bacteria; kingdom Bacillati; phylum Bacillota; class Bacilli; order Caryophanales; family Bacillaceae; genus Neobacillus; species Neobacillus sp. 19. The sequence goes on from NZ_JBMPZU010000041.1 coordinate 24,677, forward strand.
CAAAAGTTTGTTGAAGAACAAGGCAAAGATTATGCCAAAGATGCGGCGCACATTCTATACAATGGTCCATTTAAGATGACTAAATGGGATGGCCCGACAGCAACTGAATGGACTATGGAGAAAAATGAAACTTACCATAGTGCAAAAGACGTAACGTTAACAAAGATTAACTTTGCTGTTTCTAAAGATCCGCAAGCGTCTGCAAACGCATTTACTGCAGGTGAAGCTGATATCACACCAAAACTTGCACAAGCAGCAATCCTTTCGCAATTTGAAGGTGATCCAGCGTTATTGCAATACCAAGAACCATCACTTTTCTGGATTAAAATGAACCAAAAGAATCCAGCATTGAAAAATATCAACATCCGTAAAGCAATTGCCTTATCAATTGATAAAAAAGCTTTAGCTGATGATGTACTAGCTAACGGCTCAATTGCAGCAGATTTCTTCGTGCCAAAATCATTTGCATTCTTAGACGGCAAGGATTTCCGTGAATCTGCAAAGACTTATAATGAAATGAATAAAGAAGAAGCTAAAAAGTATTGGGATAAAGGTTTAGCTGAGCTTGGCGTAAAAGAACTTTCTTTAGGTTATGTTGGCGGTGATACCGAAACAGCCAAAGCTTCTGATTCTTTCATTAAAGACCAATTAGAGAAGAACCTTCCTGGTTTGAAGCTTACAATGACACCTGTTCCATTTAATATCCGTATTGAACGTGAACAAAAGATGGATTACGATTTATTATTCACTGGCTGGGGTCCTGACTACGCAGACCCAATGACATTTATGGATCTATTCCTAACTGGCGGCGACCATAACAAAATGGATTACAGCAGTGCAAAATATGATGAGTTAATTAAAGCAGCGCAAACTGATTTAGCTGCCAAAGACAAAGAGCGCTGGGATGCTCTAGTCGAAGCTGAAAAGGTTCTTTTAGAAGATGATGTAGCAATTGTGCCGGTTTACCAACGTTCCGTAAATCTCTTGATTAACGAAAAGGTAAGTGGTTTTGCTCACCATGCATTCGGTCCTGACTATAGTTACCAGTGGATTAAAATCCTTAAAAAGTAGCTATACTAACCAAATAAGAAGAGAGTATATTTCCAAATATACTCTCTTTTTACCTGTATGGGAATTGTCGAAAGATGACGAAAATTTAATTAATTAGGAGGTGCAGGCATGGCAAAATATATTTTAAAGCGTATAATCTACATGATTATTACCCTGCTTATTGTTGCATCCGTTACTTTTTTCCTGATGAAGCTAATGCCAGGCAGCCCATTTAAAAGTTTTACAAAGCTTAATGCAACTCAACAACAAGTTTTGTTGGATAAGTACGGATTAAACGACCCAATCCCTGTTCAATATTTTAAATATATGAAAAATACGGTGACAGGTGATTTAGGGATTTCCTTCCAATTTAATAACACCCCTGTTACAACCCTTCTTGCTAACAGAATAGGTCCTTCAGCAATTTTAGGTTTGCAGGCAATGGTGTTTGGAGCAATTTTTGGAATATTTTTGGGCACCATTGCTGCACTAAAGCAAAACACCTGGGTTGATTATGGATCTACTTTCTTAGCTGTTGTTGGAAAATCCATTCCATCGTTTATTTTTGCTGGATTACTTCAGTATTATGTTGCAGTAAAGTTGGGCTGGTTTCCGGTCATGTTGTGGAGAGGCCCGGAATACACGGTTTTGCCGACAATAGCTCTCGCAATGTTCCCAATATCAATTGCTGCTAGGTTTATGCGTACTGAAATGATTGATGTATTGGGGTCTGATTACATCACTTTGGCAAAAGCAAAAGGCGCCAGCCGCTTTCAAATCAGTATAAAGCATGCCTTAAGAAATGCGTTGATTCCTGTTGTGACAGTCATGGGACCTTTGGCAGTCAGTCTAATGACCGGTTCACTCGTTATTGAAAAGATTTTTGGAATTCCCGGTTTGGGTGAACAATTTGTTAAATCCATTGGGTCAAATGATTATCCTGTCATAATGGGTACAACACTTTTATTTTCAGCTTTATTCGTTGTTGTTATTTTAATTGTTGATATACTCTACGGAGTGATCGATCCGCGTATTCGTCTTTCGGGGGGGAAAGGTAAATGATTAACAAAGATTCTCAAATTTCACCAGACATGTTTGCACCCGCCCATATTGATCCATCAAAAAGCGAAAAAATTGCTAAGCCAAGTCTAAACTTTTGGCAGGATTCATGGCTTCGTGTTCGGAAGAATAAAGGAGCAGTTGTCAGCATAGTCATTCTGATAATCCTGATTTTGATGGCGTTTGTCGGACCAATGATTTCACCTTATGAGTACGATCATCAAAATACAAAGCATAACAACCTGCCGCCTCGTATTCAGGGATTGGAAAATATCCACTGGCTGCCTTTTGATGGAACGTTAGAAAGACGTAACGGAACCACATATAATGCCTATGAAGTAAGAAACATTGATGCTTATTATTGGTTTGGCACTGATCTTCTGGGACGAGACTTATTTTCCCGTGTTTGGAAGGGCACACAAGTATCCTTATTCATTGCTTTCATGGCGGCATTAATTGATATGTTGGTTGGTGTAGCATATGGTGCTATTTCCGGCTACATGGGCGGTCGTACCGATAGTATTTTGCAAAGGATTATAGAAGTTATTGTCGGAATCCCGAACCTGATAATTGTCGTATTAATGATACTTGTCATGAAGCCGGGGATTGGTCCAATTATCATCGCATTAGGTATTACTGGATGGACAAGTATGGCGCGTGTTGTCCGGGCACAGGTGTTGAAATATAAAGGTCAGGAATTTGTGCTGGCTGCTAAAACTTTGGGGGCATCGGACACTTCCATTGTCTTCAAACATATGATTCCGAACATGTTTGGTATCATTATTATTAATACAATGTTTTCGATCCCTAGCGCCATTTTCTTCGAAGCATTCTTGAGTTTTATTGGCTTGGGACTTCAAGAGCCACATGCATCATTAGGTACTTTGGTGGATGATGGATTTAAATCAATGGTGGCTTTTCCATATCAAATGATTATTCCATCCATAATGATTGCATTAATTATGGTATGTTTTAACTTGGTAGCTGATGGATTGCGTGATGCGCTGGATCCAAAAATGCGTGATTAGAAGGCAGGTGAATTCCTATGGAGAAAATATTACAAGTAAAAGATTTAAATATATCGTTTCACACTTTTTCGGGAGAAGTGAAAGCTATTCGCGGAATTAGCTTTGATTTGTTAAAAGGAGAAACTTTAGCGATTGTTGGTGAGTCTGGATCGGGAAAATCTGTTACGACTAAATCGATAATGCGTTTATTACCGGAACACAATTCTGAAATAAAGAGCGGGGAAATCCTTTTTAATGGGAAAGACCTGACCAAGTTAACGGATAAACAAATGCAAAAAATCCGCGGCCATGATATCTCGATGATTTTTCAAGATCCAATGACTTCATTAAATCCAACGATGAAAATTGGAAACCAGATCATGGAGCCGCTTATTAAACATCAGAATATGAGCAAGCATACTGCGAAAGAAAGAGCCGTTGAATTATTAAAGCTGGTTGGGATTCCAAAACCGGAGATCCGCATCAATCAGTATCCGCATCAATTTTCCGGCGGGATGAGACAAAGGGTAGTAATTGCAATTGCTTTAGCATGTAATCCTCAAGTTCTGATCGCGGATGAACCTACAACAGCTCTTGACGTGACCATCCAGGCCCAAATTCTTGAGTTAATGAAGGACCTGCAAAAGAAAATCGATACTTCGATTATTTTTATTACTCATGATCTAGGTGTTGTTGCCAATGTTGCCGACCGTGTAGCGGTTATGTATGGCGGGAAAATTGTAGAAATAGGAACGGCGGATGAAATCTTCTATAATCCTCAACACCCGTATACATGGGGATTAATCAGCTCTATGCCGGACATGGATACAGATGATGAGGAATTATTCTCAATTCCAGGAACACCTCCTGATTTATTAGATCCTCCTAAGGGAGATGCATTTGCACCGCGTAACCCGTATGCAATGAAAATAGATATGGAGCAAGAGCCGCCATTCTTTAAGGTGTCTGATACCCATTATGCAGCAACTTGGCTATTGCATCCGGATGCTCCTAAAGTTGAACCGCCAGAGGCAGTTAAAAGGCGTCATAGCCAATATGCTGGTATAGCGGGTGCAGCAAGCGGTGCTGCAACATTAAAAAAAAGTCGGACTCCTGGTATGAAGGAGGGAAAATAGATGGCTGAGAGAGAAAAACTACTTGAAATTAAAAGTTTAAAGCAATATTTTAACGAAGGAAAGCCGAATGAAGTTAAGGCAGTCGATAACGTTTCCTTCGATATTTATAAGGGTGAAGTAATGGGGCTTGTAGGTGAGTCTGGCTGTGGTAAATCGACAACAGGCAGAACGATTATCCGCTTGTATGATGCCACCGGTGGGGAAGTTTTGTACGATGGTGTGAATGTACACGGTAAAAAGTCAAAAAAGCAATTGAAAGATTTTAATCGTAAAATGCAAATGATTTTCCAGGACCCGTATGCATCTTTAAACCCTAGATTGAAAATTGCTGATGTTATTGCCGAGGGAATTGATATCCATGGATTGGCAACATCAAAAGCGGATCGGATGCAGCAAGTATATGATCTCCTGGAAACTGTTGGGTTAAACAAGGAACATGCTAACAGGTATCCACATGAGTTCAGCGGCGGGCAGCGGCAGCGGATTGGCATTGCCCGTGCACTGGCTGTTCAGCCTGAATTCATTATTGCAGATGAACCAATTTCCGCTTTGGACGTTTCCATTCAAGCACAGGTTGTAAATCTAATGAAGAAGCTGCAAAAAGAGAAGGGTTTAACCTATCTGTTTATTGCCCATGATCTTTCGATGGTTAAATACATTAGCGATCGTATCGGCGTAATGTATTTTGGAAAAATGGTGGAGCTTGCATCTGCGGATGACCTTTATAAAAATCCATTACATCCCTATACGCAATCGCTATTATCAGCGATTCCATCACCGGATCCGATCAGTGAGCGGACACGTAAACGTAAATCCTATGATCCGGCAAGTCATAATTATGATAAAAATGAGGTAATTGAATTCAGGGAAGTTACCCCAGGTCATTTTGTTCTTTGTTCGGAGAAAGAATATAAGCAATATCAAGCACAATCAAAATAATAAAAAAAACGATCTCGATTATTGAGATCGTTTTTTTATCTTATTTTCGGTTGCCGCCAACAGTTTTCCATCCTACCTGATATTTTGCACTTTCATCAACAAATTCAGAACGACGTTTGCCCCCGAATACTTTTTCGCCAATACCATTTGTAATTACCCCCATAAAGGCAGTAATTCCAATGATTAGAAGTGCGACAATCGTTAAATCAGCTATGTATCCAACCATGATAAAAACCCTCCATTTTTGAATAGTCATCATGAGAAATGAAATATCCCCTACACTTAATTGTAAAAGAACTTGGTTCTTATTGAAAGAGGAAAATAAATTAATAAGGAGAAAGTTTTAGAATAAAATGAATGCGTTTTCATTACCGGTTTTTAATTGAGAATCAAGTTTTAATATACCCTCAAAAACACTCCCTTTAGGAACGAATATTTTAGAAGAGAAAATCAAAACTTTTTGGTGAGAATGAATAAAATTTTGAAACTTTTGTAGAAATCATTCGTCTAATATAATGTGAACATAAATAATGGATTGGTTTTGGCTATTTAAACATTTTTGAAAAAAGGATACCTTTTTTAGAAACTGTGGTGTATAATTAATGATATAAATTACTTATTTATAATAATTTTAATTATGAATTTACATTTTATAAGTTTTAATTCCATTTTACAGGGTATTTATAATATAAATTGCAAATAATAGAGGAGTGTGAAGCACGGATGGTAACACTATACACTTCACCAAGTTGTACATCATGTCGAAAAGCTAAATCATGGTTAGAAGAACATGAAATTCCATACACAGAGAGAAATATTTTCTCTGAACCATTATCAATGGAGGAAATAAAGGCAATTCTTCGAATGACGGAAGATGGAACGGATGAAATCATTTCTACAAGATCAAAAACGTTCCAAAAATTAGATGTGAATTTAGATGCAATGCCACTTCAAGATTTATTTGGTTTAATTAAAGATAATCCTGGGTTATTACGTCGTCCCATTATTATTGATGAAAAACGTTTACAAGTTGGTTATAATGAAGATGAAATTCGACGTTTCCTTCCAAGAAGGGTAAGAACATTTCAATTGCGTGAAGCGCAGCGCATGGTCAATTAAATGATAAGACCTTCTTAAACGGAGGTCTTTTTTATATAAGAATTTATAAGTTTTGACTTTGAGAAATGTCCAGCTCCAGCGCCCTAGCGGCTAGTGTCCTTCGCTCTCCGCCCTACGATAAGTCAACATCGGTTCGCTACGCTCACCGTGTTTCCTTTATCTCAGTTGGAGAGCTCCAGGCCATACGCCGCTGACCAGGGCGCTTGCGCTTTTCTTATATAGACCGGAAATTTGTAGTTGAACCTGCAATTTGATACAATATAAGGAACTTTCATCCGTCTTTATCCTGATAATACGGAATAATTAGTATATCTTTAGAATAACATATAGGCATTATAATGGTTTTTTAGAATTTCGTGTTTTTTATTTCCCTTATTAGTGCTTTTGTCATAAAATGAAAGTACAAGATTATTTACCTTTTTGAAGTAATTTATTTAATGGCATGATCTGCTGGGGGTATATAGTCCCTTCAATATGGAAAATGGAAGGGAGAGGTTATGATGGAGATTGAACGCATTAATGAGAATACTGTGAAGTTCTATATTTCCTATGGTGACATTGAAGAAAGAGGCTTTGATCGTGAGGAAATTTGGTACAATCGAGAGCGCAGTGAAGAACTCTTTTGGGAAATGATGGATGAGGTTCATGGTGAAGAGGATTTTGTCGTTGAAGGTCCACTTTGGATACAAGTCCAAGCACTTGACAAGGGTTTAGAGGTTCTTGTTACCAAAGCACAGCTTTCTAAAGATGGACAAAAGTTTGAGCTCCCCATTCCTAATGAAAAAATAAAAGACATTCCTGTAGATGGTAATATTGAAGAGATCTTAGATCAGCATTTTAATCCAAATCATTCCGATGAAGAAGACATATTGCTCGAGGAAGAGACATTAGAATTTCTGCTTGCATTTCATGACTTTGAAGATATCATCAGCTTATCGAATCGAGCAGGTTTAGATGATCTAGTAACAAAACTTTATCACTTTGAAGGAAAATATTATTTATATACAGAATTTCCGGAAGATATATATGAAGAAGATGAAATTGATAATATTCTTAGTATCTTACTCGAATACGGTTATGAGACACAGCTTACAATTCATCGTGTTCATGAGTATGGAAAAGAAATTATTTCTAAAGATGTTTTTGATGAACTGCGAAAATATTTTACCTAAAAGGATACCGATTTCATAATTGAAATCGGTATTTTTCATACTTTAAATTATAATGAGATGTTTGGCAGGTGATTCCTTTGAAAAACACTGTAAGGGTGGTTATATTTTTAGCAGTATTGTCCGGACTCTTGTTTTTCTTTAAGGATCAATTAGAAAGTGGAATTTTTGGATTCTTAAGTGTTTTAATTTCGCTTTCCGTTATTTTTATTGGATTTGTGATATTTCTTGAAAATCGTCATCCAACCCAAACTATTACTTGGTTGGTTGTATTAGGGAGCTTTCCGCTTATTGGTTTTATTTTTTATCTTTTATTTGGACGTAATTATCGGAAAGAGAAGATGTTTAGAAAGAAGTATTTCCTTGATAAACAAGCATTTCTCACAGTAGAAGGGGAAGATGACCCGAGAAATGAAGAAAAGCTCAGTTTAATGGGTGAACATCACGGGAAGCTATTTAATTTGGCTCAAAAACTTGGGAACAGCCCTATTTCCTTTGATACAGCTACAAAGGTATTAACCAATGGAGAAGAAACCTTTAGTCAAATTATTGAACAATTGAAAAGGGCACGACATCATATTCATCTCGAATATTATATAGTTCGTCACGATCATATCGGCCAGGAAATAAAAGATATTTTAATTAATAAGGCCAATGAAGGAGTTAAGGTTCGCTTTTTGTATGATGCCGTAGGCTCATGGCAACTATCAAAAAACTACATTAATGAATTGAAAAATGCCGGAATTGAAACGGTCCCGTTTGGCCCAGTAAAATTGCCTTTCTTAAATAATAAATTTAATTTCCGGAATCATCGTAAAATCATTGTAATTGATGGAACAATCGGTTTTGTGGGCGGATTAAATATTGGGGACGAGTATTTAGGGAGAGACAAGGATATTGGCTATTGGCGAGATACACATTTAATGCTAAAAGGGGAAGCTGTTCGGACACTTCAGCTTATCTTTTTGCAAGATTGGTATTATATGACAAATCATAGTTTTTTGACAGCGGAATACTTATCACCCCAATTAGATCATAAAAGCCACGGAGGTGTTCAACTTATTGCCGGCGGCCCTGATAATGAATGGAGCGTTATTAAAAATATCTTCTTCTCGATGATTGCTTCTGCAAAAAAAACGGTTTGGATTGCTTCACCGTATTTTATTCCGGATGAAGATATTTTTTCAGCCATCAAAGTCGCCGCACTAAGCGGTGTAGATGTGAGGCTGCTTGTACCGAACCGTCCTGATAAACGAATTGTTTTTCATGCTTCACGATCTTATTTCCCTGAGCTTCTGGAAGCGGGAGTTAAGGTATATGAATATGAACGAGGTTTTATGCATAGTAAAATCGTAATCGTTGATGATGAACTTGCTTCAATCGGGACGTCCAATATGGATATGCGAAGTTTTCACTTGAATTTCGAGGTGAATGCATTCTTATTCCGGACAAAAAGTACAGAAAAGCTTGTTGAAGAATATATTAATGACCTTGAATATGCCAAACAGCTAGAATTAAAAACGTTTCAAGAACGTCATATTGGCCTTAGATTATTGGAGTCAACAGCACGGTTACTATCACCACTTTTATAAGGAAAAGCGGAAGCGCCCTGGAGCTGGAAAATTCTCTAAGCAAGAACTGACAAATTCTAATTTTATAAGGGTAAAAATCTCGTTGAATTGCGACGGGATTTTTTTATTTTTTTTAGAGGATTTTAGCAGAATTTGGCGAAGTTAAAGGTAGAAAAGGAGGAGAGTAAAATTGCTAACCGCACGTACAAAAACAGGTAAAAAACTTTGTCTCGGTCTTAATTATAAAAAGGAAACCCTGATGAGTTATCGCAGTAAGGAAGAATTTGTTTGTCCCATCTGTGGAGAGAGTGTAGTACTTAAATTAGGAGATCAGCGGATTTTTCACTTTGCACATAAACGTGGAAGCACATGCCGAGATAGTTTTGAAAATGAATCATATGAACATCTCGAAGGGAAACGGCAACTTTTTCAATGGCTTATAAGACAAGGGATTCCGGCAGAAATTGAATACTATGACAGTGAAATTCAGCAGCGGCCTGACATAATGTTTAAACATAATGGAAACAAATATGCATTAGAGTATCAATGTTCAACCATACCGGGAATGGATTTTAATAAAAGGACTAAAACGTATTTGGAAAATGGTTATACCCCACTATGGATCATCTCCAGTTGTCACATCCACCAAAAAAAGAAAGACATCATCTCATTATCCACTTTTCAATATTTATTTTTACGAAGTACTTCTTCAGGAAATCTTTATATTCCTGCTTATTGCCCCGAAAAGCATCTATTTCAATTGGTAGAATCGATTACCTCCTTCTCGATAAAAAACGCATTTGCTAAGTATTCCTTTATTCCACAACACAATATTGAGTTAGATGGGCTATTAGAACCTTATCAAAAGAACCAGTTTAATTTATCAAGCTGGAAAGCAGAGACTGAAAAGTTTATCTTCAATTGGGGACTTCATCCGCAGCCGAGTCAAAAAGTATTTCTCCATGAGATTTATAGCCGAGGCCTTAATCTTTTCCTATTACCTCCTGAAATTGGTCTTCCAGTAGCACATGCATTACTATTACAAACACCTCCAATCATTTGGCAAACCTATTTCTATCTTGATGTATTAGCCAATAAGAACCCTGGCGATTTCATAACTTTTCAAGAGGTAACCATTCATTTTAACAAGAGAAAAAGAAAATGCGAAATATTGATAAGAACCCTTCCACAACTACAGCAGTTAAACCCAATCTTACCACTTATTGAATATGTACAAACCTTGGAACACCTGGGAATACTGACACGAAAACAAGACTCTGTATATCAATTACAACGAAGGATCGTCATACCAAGGTCAAATAGTGAAAGTGAAGAAGTAAAACTGCGTTTTTATCAAAAAAATAGCAATATCCTTCTAAAAAACAATTGAAAATGAACGAATGGGTATAATAAGTGGAGATGTTCTGTCTTTTCTTACGCTTTAAAAAGGAAAATGGAAGAATAAAGAGAATATATTTATGAGAAGGTTTATGAGTTATCACAATGAATGGAGGATGGATCATGGCAAATGAAACCGCTGTAAAATCTCTACCGGCTAGAAGTGAAATCGCTGTGGAAGACACGTGGAATTTAGAAGATATTTTTGCAAGTGATCAAGAATGGGAAAAAGAGTTTCAAGAGGTAAAAAATCAAATTCCAGGGATTAAAGAATTTGAAGGGAAATTAGGAGAGAGTGCGGAGACACTCTATAATGCGCTACAGTTCCAAGATAAACTGTTAGAACGAATTGGAAAGCTCTATACATACTCACATATGCGCTACGATCAAGACACGACCAATTCTTTTTATCAAGGGTTAGATGACAGAATGAAGAATCTCTACTCTCAGGCAGCGAGTCAGTTAGCGTTTATTGTTCCTGAAATTCTTTCAATTGACGAAAGCAAAGTTACAGGTTTCCTCAATGAGAAACAGGAGTTAAAACTATATGAACATGCGTTGGAGGAGATTAATCTTCAAAGGCCACACGTGCTGAGTGCGGAGCAAGAAGCCCTTTTAGCAGAAGCAGGAGAAGTGATGGACGCCTCGAGCAACACCTTTGGGATGCTGAATAATGCCGATCTTCAATTTCCAACCATTAAAGATGAGAATGGTGAAGAGGTTGAAGTGACCCACGGCCGTTACAGCCGTTTCTTGGAAAGCGGAGATCAGCGGGTACGCCGCGATGCCTTTAAAGCTGTTTATAAAACGTATGGAGATTTTAAAAATACTTTTTCAAGCACGTTAAGCGGAAATGTGAAAAAGGACAACTTTAATGCAAGAGTTAGAAAATATGATTCAGCAAGACATGCCGCCCTTTCTGCAAACAATATTCCGGAAAGTGTTTATGATAATCTTGTCAATACAGTGACCGAAAATCTTCACCTATTACATCGCTATGTTAAGCTTCGTAAAAAAGTGTTAGGTTTAGAGGAGCTGCACATGTATGACTTATATACCCCGTTAGTAAAAGATGTGAAAATGCCGATCGAATACGATGAGGCAAAGGATTTAGTCATTAAGGGACTGGCACCATTAGGCGAGGAATATGTGAAAATCTTAAAAGAAGGTTTTGAAAATCGCTGGGTTGATGTTCACGAAAATAAAGGGAAGCGCAGTGGTGCATACTCTTCTGGAGCATATGGGACACATCCATATATTTTAATGAATTGGCAGGATAATGTGAATAATTTATTTACATTAGCCCATGAATTTGGCCATTCCGTGCATAGTTACTATACACGGAAAGCTCAGCCATATCCGTACGGTAACTATTCGATTTTCGTTGCTGAAGTAGCCTCCACCTGTAATGAGGCACTATTAAATGATTACCTGTTAAAAACAATTGATGATGAGCAAAAGCGCATTTACCTCCTAAATCATTATTTAGAAGGCTTTAGAGGAACTGTGTTCCGCCAGACAATGTTTGCTGAGTTTGAGCATCTCATTCATCAAATGGCACAAAATAATGAGGCATTAACTGCCGATGCTTTAACAAAGGCCTATTATGAACTGAATAAAAAGTATTTTGGAGAAGAGGATATTGTGATTGATGAGGAAATCGGTTTAGAATGGGCAAGAATTCCGCATTTCTATTACAATTACTATGTTTATCAGTACGCAACAGGCTTCAGTGCAGCTACCGCTCTTAGTAAGCAGATTTTAGAAGAAGGCGAGCCTGCTGTCAAACGGTATATTGAGGAGTTCCTAAGTGCCGGAAGCTCAGATTACCCAATTGAAGTACTTAAAAAAGCGGGAGTTGACATGACAAGTGCCGATCCAATTAAAAATGCTTGTAAAGTGTTTGAAGAGAAACTGAACGAATTAGAACAATTATTAATATAAGTAAGGAAAAGGGATGGTGCCTAAATCTAGGTCCATCCCTTTTAAAATCCCTTAAATCGTTTACGATCATTAAGATAAGTAAGGAAGATTAATATAGAAATAAATAAAATAGGAGCACTAAGTAATATAGGAAAAATCTTAAGTAATGCAAGAATGTGCAGAAAAAAAGCAAATATTATAAAAAGTACGATGATGACAAAAGGAATTTTGCTCACAGTAAATTCCACCTTTGTAAGGTTGTTCACTACTATGTTTATTGTCCACTTCGTGAATATATGACTTTAACCTGTCTTTTTGACAATATTGTGAAATGTAGCACAAACTTATTGTCAGCAGCTCTAATCGCATGGTATATTTAATGCGTGAAGTTGATCACAACAAACATATACCCCTTTGTTTGACCGTGAAAAATTTCTCCCATCCCCTTTGTTCGTATTAATAGAAAAATGCCTTGCAGTGTTTAAAACTGCAAGGCATTTTCGTTTTCTGGATATGCATAAAAATTGTCGGAACACATTGAACCGACATTCGTTTATTCTTCAATATACCGCCAAAATGTTCCGTACTTGGCCGGAATTTGTTCCACCACTTGCTTTAAAAGCAATTTCTTCATTTCCCGTTCAATTTGTGAAATCGACATATTATAGACTACGGCAATTTCCTTCGAGGCAACAAATTTAAAAAATTTCATAAATGTTTCTAATGAAGGCGGAGGAGATTGTACTGGCTTTTCAGAAAGCATTTCCTCTAATATTTGGACATACACCTCATAAGGATAGGAACCAGTAATTTTAATCCCTTCATCCTCGGTATTTTCATTAAAAAACACGAGGGTAGGAATTTCATAAACATCCATTTCGGAGGTGATTTTCAAATCACATTGAAAGGCTTTCGCTGCACTCTCAGAATGGATATCTGCCATAAATTCTTCAACATCCAAGCCTGAACTATTGGCACATTCCTTTAATACCTCAAGATTAGAAGTATTCTGCTTTTCTAAAAACAGCATTTCCTGAATTCTCCGGAGAAAACGGAGACCCGCGCGTCTGCCTTGTAATTCGGCAGCTTTCAGGGCAATCGAAACAGTATAAGGGTTATCTACAGGGTTTTCTAACCACAAGCTTCCATCACAGGACATGCCCGTTCTGCTCGCTGTCATTTCCCAGAGTTGAGCAATATTTTCATAGTTCTTTTTCTTGCTCAAATTTAAATCCGCTAACCGTCCGCTTAACACATGTTTAATTGAAAAATACCTTCCATATTCAATATGCAGTTTCTTTAAAATCGGCTCAAGTGCCCAGCATTCAGGGCAAAGCGGATCAATGAACATATATATTTCAATTGGTTTTTTATCACCGCCGCTGCAACGTTTCTTTGCGCCGGGTGATTTAGAATTACTCACGATTTTCACCTGGTATCTCGCCTTCGTCAGGCGTGTTAATCATATGTTGGGCAGTAAGATAGAGCCGGTCATAGAAATCATCTCGGATTGTACCATGTAAGCCGACCATATCCATTGCGTTTTTCATACAAGATAACCATGCTTTTGCCCGCGATGGTGTAACTGGAAAGGGCAAATGACGGGCACGCATCATCGGATGTCCATGTTCCTCTGTATAAATCGGGGGCCCGCCTAAATATTGTGTCAAAAATTGCTTCTGTTTTCGTGCTATTTCAGTAAATTGATTTGGGAATATTGGAGCAGAGCTCAGGATGTTGTGCAACGAGGCCATAAAAAGTGTCGACAAGACGGTATAATGTATCTTCACCAATGGCCTCAAATGGTGTAAGCTTTTTTTCAATCATGTTGACAACTCCTTTAAAATCTTTTGTATTCATATTTTATCAATGCCCCATTCATATCTCAAATGAATTGCCTTGAAAAGGGGAATTTTACAGAATAGTAAAGTTTTCCTTTAGGTTAATTTTCCTATATCAATTATAACTGTTTATATCTTTGATTATAGAAGCGGAGGATTTTATTCTCCGTTTTCCGTTTTGGAATCCCAAATTGAGCAAGAAGTTCTAGGAAAATTTTCTGTCCCTCGGTAAAGGAATCCACTTCATATTCTAATTCGTAATCATCAATTCCCATATAAGAACTATGGTCAAGAACAAGTAATCCATTCTTGTATTGAAATTCTACTCTATTTGTCGTGAGCGATCCAAAATAATCTATTTTGGAAAAAGGAATACCCTGTTCTGCGATTAGTTCCTGGATGATTCCGTATGGGAGCTGCCCCTGATTCATTGCCAATGACGCTTCTACCCGGCTTAAGGTTTGATTGGTTTCTAGCAGTCCAACCTCATTAGGCTGTTTTAGGGTCATTTCGTAAGCTCCTCCTTTTTGACGGATGCGTAAAGCAGCACCCGTTTCCTTTAAAGAAAAATCGGCTGTATCAAAGTAATGATTTTCTTGGGAAAAAATTTGGCCATCCTTTATTTTGAATTCCTTAAGAAGCTGCTCATATTCCTTTTTTGTAAGCATATTTTTAAATTCGATCTCAATATTTTGTGACACCGCAGCTCACCCTTTCTCGATGATAGTTTTCTTAATCATAACGATGAACGTTCATACATGTCCACTGCAGGTGATTTCAGCTATCATTATCAAACTGCAATCCTTGGGAGAAATGGGTGAATTATGTTAAAATAAGATGGTGAAAGATGGAGGGAAACGAGATGAAAAAAAGGATTACAATCCAACAGGCGAACTTGATAGAAAACAAGCTTATATTAGAAACAAATGAACCCATCACCGGATTGGTTCCGGGGGAGCAGATTCTTGTGGATTCTGACCAGTATGCATTCATTTATTTAATGGAGGATCAAGAGGATTATACATATATCGTTTTATCTGAAGAAATCTGGCCGTTATTAAAGACTGCGAACGAGCAAGAGACACCGGTCTGTATTGCCTATAATGAAGAACAGTTAGAGCTAACAAATTTTTCTGAGGAATTAGAATATGTAATTAGTAATATTAAAGGTAATAGTAATTATGGGAATGAAATGGTTACAAAAGTTGAAGGGATTTTCTAAACATAATTTGTTTTCATCGAGGTGAAATCATGAAGCATTGGGATCAATTTTTAGCCCCATATAAGCAGGCTGTATCTGAGCTAAAAATAAAATTAAAGGGAATGAGGGGGCAATTTGAATTAGATTCTTCTCATTCACCCATTGAATTTGTTACAGGGCGCGTTAAACCAATCGCAAGTATTCTCGATAAAGCTAATCAAAAAGGTATACCGCTTGAACGTTTGGAAGAGGAAATGCAAGATATTGCAGGCATGCGAATTATGTGTCAATTTGTAGAAGATATACATATGGTTGTCAATTTGTTAAGACACCGCAATGATCTGGAAGTAGTGGAGGAAAGAGATTACATCTCTCATAAAAAGACGAGCGGGTATCGTTCCTATCATGTGGTGATTCGCTACCCGGTTCAAACCATTCATGGCGAGAAGAAAATCCTTGCCGAAATTCAAATCAGAACGCTGGCAATGAATTTTTGGGCGACAATTGAACATTCATTAAATTACAAGTATAAAGGAGTATTTCCAACTGATATTCAAATGAGACTGCAAAGAGCTTCCGAAGCCGCTTTTCGGCTTGACGAGGAAATGTCAATAATCCGCGGTGAAATCCAGGAAGCTCAAGCTTTTTTTACAAGAAAGAAAGAGTTAACGCAGGAAGATAAGAACTAATCATATGACCGCCTTTTGAAAGCCACTAATTACAAGGAGCATAAACAAATGAAATTTGCGATTACTTCAAAAGGAGATCAAAAATCAAACATTTTAATGCACAAAATGAGGACGTATTTACTTGATTTTGATCTTATCTACGATGAGGACCAGCCCGATATTGTTGTTTCCATTGGCGGCGATGGAACGTTGCTGTATGCTTTCCACCGCTACAGCAGTCGTTTAAGCAAAACGGCATTTGTCGGCATCCATACAGGGCACCTCGGTTTTTATGCCGACTGGATACCGGATGAAATTGAAAAGCTTGTGATTGCTATAGCTAAAACTCCTTATCAAGTTGTCGAATATCCACTGCTTGAGGTCATCATTCGATACTCGCATGCCGGTAAGGAATCAAGGTATTTAGCCCTAAACGAATCAACAGTAAAAAGTGTAGAGGGAACACTTGTGATGGATGTTGAAATTCGCGGCCAGCATTTTGAACGGTTCCGTGGCGATGGTCTCTGCGTTTCAACTCCTTCTGGAAGTACGGCATATAATAAAGCGCTGGGTGGGGCAATTATTCACCCGGCGATATCTGCCATTCAAGTCGCGGAAATGGCGTCCATTAATAACAAGGTATTTAGAACAGTGGGCTCGCCGCTAATCCTTCCTGCACATCATAACTGTATGCTGAAACCTGTTAACCGTTCAGATTTTCAGGTAACGATTGATCATTTGACACTGCTTCATAAGGACGTTAAATCGATTCAATTTAGGGTGCCGGAGGAGAAGATTCGTTTTGCCCGCTTTCGTCCATTTCCATTCTGGAAAAGAGTTCATGACTCATTTATTTCGGACTAGGAGGAAGGCAGCAATATTATGACATCTCGTTTTCAATTGAAATGGATAATCGATGAACAGAATAGCGGCATGTTAATAAAGGAATTTTTAAAAAAGGAAGAGATTTCACGTACGGCTTTAACTGATATTAAGTTTAAAGGCGGAGGGATACGGGTAAATAGTGAAGAAATGAATGTCCGATACAAACTTTTAACGGGCGATGTCCTGACGGTTGTATTTCCCGCTGAGCATCCCAGCGAAGGAGTTCAAGGCGAGGATCTGCCGTTAAGTGTTTTGTTTGAAGATGATTATCTTCTTGTTGTCTGCAAACCAGCTGGTATGAATACGATTCCCTCTAGGGAACACCCTAAGGGCAGTCTAGCCAATGCCCTTGTCGGCTACTATCAACGGATTAACCTTAAAGCAACATCTCATATCGTCACAAGGCTTGACCGTGATACATCGGGGATTGTTTTAATTGCTAAGCATCGTCATGTTCATCACTTGTTTAGCAAAATGCAGCAGAACGGACAGGTTAAAAGGACGTATGAGGCTTTTGCCGCTGGTTTACTTGCGCAAGATAGTGGTAGTATTAAGGAACCGATTGGCCGTAAAGAGGACAGTATAATCGAAAGAGAAGTACGTAACGACGGTCAATATGCCTGTACGCATTATCGGGTACTAAAGAGACATAATGCGTTTTCACATATTGAGTTACAACTTGAAACAGGTAGGACGCATCAAATTAGGGTTCATATGTCCTATATTGGCCATCCCTTGCTCGGTGATGATTTGTATGGAGGAGATGTAACGTTACTCAATCGGCAGGCGCTTCATTGCAAACAAATCAAATTTAAGCACCCATTCTCCGGAGAAGAGATGATGTTTTCAGCATCGCTTCCACAGGATATGAGTGTCATATTAGAGGCTGATCTGCTTTGACCTGAGATCAGCCTCGTCATTTTTAATTAATCAATCAAATTCTTTAAATTTTTCTTCAACATAAAGCATAGAAGAAGGTACAGAAATCAATTCCATTTCAGGGTATCTTAATGCGGTAAGCTTGCCGCCAAATACGGCACCTGTATCAATATTATACGTATTGTTAAGGATTCGCGGCTCTTTTACCGGTGTATGTCCGTAAACAATACGGGAATCGCCATGATACGTTTTCGCCCAATCCCGTCTAACCGGTGTGCCGTCAGGATTCTTTTTACCCGTAATATCTCCGTAAAGAACAAATTCTTTAACCTTTGCATGTGTCTGTCCGATAAACTCTTCTTTTATTCCAGCATGTGCAATAATGAGCTTTTGATTATCTAATACTAAATAAAGTGGGGCCTTTTCATAAAGCTCAATAAATTTTTTACGAATGGATTGCTGGTCTTTTTTATATAATGATTCATATTCTGCTACAGTTGTTTCAAGTCCATGTGCAATCTGAACTTTGTTCCCTAGAAAGAAACGGTATAACTTATTGCAGTGGTTTCCAGGAGTATAATAAGCTTGTTTTAGCTTGACGACTAGCTGCCAAACAATCTCAGCCATTTTTAGAGATTCGGGCCCTCTGTCCGTTAAATCACCAACGAAACCAAGTAACCTGTTCTCATGATGCACTGGTAAACCATTATCCCATCTGTAGCCAAGCTTTAAGGTTAACTCCTTAAACTCGTTTAAACACCCGTGAATATCACCGATAATATCAATTTTCATTGGTTACACCCCCTGATCCTTCAATTATTTTTTGTTAAAAGAGGAAACTTTATTAAAAGGAATCTTTAGATTTAAGAGGTGAAGTAATTATGGAGCAGCACGTCTCAGTCATTTCTTTGCTTGTGGTTGTCACCATGGCATTTATAACTCCCATTATTCTACATAGGTTTAAATTGAATTTTATCCCGGTAGTCGTTGCTGAAATTATTATGGGGCTGATTATTGGGAAAAGCGGTTTTGATATCGTTCATCAGGACGCATGGCTTTCTACACTTTCATCCCTTGGCTTCATCTTCCTGATGTTTTTAAGCGGGCTTGAAATTGATTTTACGGCCTTTACAGGCAGTAAAAAGCGGGAAATTCTTCCGAACGGTAAAAAAGAGCCAAATACGTTTGCTGTCGCCACCATTATCTTTGCCGGAATCTTTGTTTTTTCTCTTGGGTTATCCTATTTGTTTGTCATTGCCGGATTTATCGATAATGCCTTCTTAATGACACTTATCATTTCGACCATTTCGCTCGGGGTAGTTGTGCCTACTTTAAAAGAGGCCCACCTAATGAAAACAGTAATCGGACAAATTATTTTGCTGGTTGCTGTCATAGCTGATTTAGTCACGATGATTTTGCTTGCCATTTTTGTCTCGCTGTATGAAGCGGGTCACGGAAATACCTGGCTGCTGTTGATTTTATTCGCTGCTGGTATTGTCCTTTATTTTGTCGGAAAAAGATTTAAAAATCGGAACTTCATTGAGACTTTGTCAACTGGGACAGTACAAATTGGAACAAGAGCGGTATTTACACTTATTATTGTCCTAGTAGGTTTATCCGAAACTGTCGGTGCTGAAAATATCCTTGGAGCATTTCTAGCCGGAGTTCTTGTATCGTTATTATCACCAAACCAGGAGCTTGTCCATAAGCTAGATTCCTTTGGATACGGCTTTTTAATCCCAATTTTCTTCGTGATGGTAGGTGTGAATCTCGATGTGTGGTCTCTTTTCAGTGAAAAGAAGCTTTTGCTTTTAATCCCGCTTTTACTAGTTGGTCTCTTGCTATCTAAACTTTTGCCAGTCTACCTGTTAAAAATTTGGTATGATCTAAAAACGGTAATTTCCTCCGGTTTTCTACTTACATCGACCCTTTCACTGGTTATTGCTGCCGCTACAATAGGGGAGAGAATTGGGGTTATTACGGAGCAGATGAAGGGGACACTAATTTTAGTAGCGGTAATTACATCAATTATTACACCAATTGTCTTTAAAAAGTTGTTTCCGAAAGAAGCGGTTACGAGCAAAAAGGTCCGTGTTTCTTTCTTAGGTGCAAACCAGGTTACTCTGCCAGTATCGCGGGAGTTAAAGTCCGGACTATATGATCCAGTTCTGTACCATACAAAAATGGAAAAGTCGGAAAAGCAGATTGCCAATTCGCTTTTTGATATTATCGAAATCCCTGATTACTCCATTGAGACCATTGCACATACAGATGTATATCAGTCTGAGATTGTGGTAATTTCAACAGGGGATGAAAATGTGAATGCAGTCTTGGCGATTGCAGCAAAGGAGAAAACCGTTCCAAGGGTAATCGCCCGGATTGAAAGTCAAGATTTAGAACAAAGCTTGAGAGAGCAGCATATTGAAGTGTACTCTGCCTTTAAGTCTTCAAAAACATTGCTCCGGGCGTTAATCGAATCACCTACATTGATTAACATTCTAACGGACCAAGAGGAAGGGCTTTTTGAAATTGTGATGTTGAATCCGCATTTTGAAGGGATGTCGTTAAGAAGATTTCCGTTTACAGGTGATATTATTTTTGTACGAATTTTTAGAGAGAAGGATTCGATTGTTCCCCATGGTGATACTGAATTACAGATGCATGACCGCCTGATTGTAACAGGCTCAAAGGAATATGTAGATGAATTGAAAAGGGAATTGGAATTTTGCGAAACATGTTAAAAATCATTTTTAGGAAAGAATCACATGCTTTTCATTTGTGGAAAATTAGTGTAATATTAGTACCAAGTGCTAATATCTTGTAATTATTGTAGGAGGACTTTTAAATATGAATTTTTCATTAGCAGGTAAAACATATGTAGTCATGGGTGTAGCTAATAAACGAAGTATTGCATGGGGAATTGCCCGATCATTGCATAATGCAGGGGCAAGATTAATTTTCACATATGCCGGTGAAAGAATTGAGAGCAGTGTTCGTGAACTAGCTGATTCGTTAGAGGCGGAAGGGACACTTGTACTTCCATGTGATGTAACAAATGATGAAGCAATTGCCGATTGTTTCGCAAAAATAAAGGAGGCAGCCGGAACGATTCACGGTCTTGCACATTGTATTGCCTTTGCCAAAACAGAGGAATTAAAAGGTGAATTTGTCAACACTTCAAGGGATGGTTTCCTCCTTGCACAAAATATAAGCGCCTTTTCATTAACAGCTGTAGCCAAAGAAGCACGAGGCTTAATGACTGAGGGCGGCAGCATTGTTACATTAACGTATTTAGGCGGCGAGCGCGCGATTCCGAACTACAATGTTATGGGTGTTGCAAAAGCTTCTCTTGATGCCAGCGTCCGTTATTTAGCAGCAGATCTCGGTAAAGATGGGATTCGTGTTAATTCCATTTCTGCTGGTCCCATCCGTACACTTTCAGCTAAAGCAATCGGAGAATTCAATTCTATCTTAAACGAAATTGAAGAAAAGGCACCATTACGGAAAACAACTACACCTGAAGAAGTCGGTGACACCGCTCTATTCCTTTTCAGTGACCTTTCGCGTGGGATTACAGGCGAAAACATTCACGTTGATTCAGGGTATCACATTCTATAATAAAAACCTTAGCCCGCGTAAAAAAGCGGGCTTTTGTTATGTATTCTTTTATATGAGGAAATTCCTTGTGAACGGGAATAGGCATTTTGCATACATATATTGTGTAGGATGAGGGGATTAGGAGGTGAGGTGTGATTCATGTCGAAAATGAAGAGTAAGGGGCCGCTTTTATATGTTCATCAGCCCTTTTCTAGGATGCCAACAAACAATAATATGCAGGAGATATATACCAGCAGGAGCGAACAGGAACCTCAAGAGGAGGAAATTCAGAATAACGCTCAAAAGAAAATTTCCCTTGCGAAAAAGGAGCTTTTCCAGGAACCGATCCCAATTGAAGTAGTCAAAGCAGAACATACACAAACAGCCCATCATCCGCAAAACAAAAGAACAGGTCTTAAAAGGGTCAAACCCTTTAAAGAAATGGATGTATTGGAACGATTAGACTACCTAATCAACTTTCCAAAAGTACTTCCACCTGTCCCATGTGTCTTTTATACCGCTGAAAAAAATTATCAAGGTTATTTAACGGAATACGATCAAAACCATGTTACAATCCAATTTCACGACCAGACATCAAAAACCATTCCGCTAGGGGAAATAAAGGATGTCATCATGATCGGGATAAAGAATATCTAGAAAAAAGAAAAGCGGAAGCGCCCTGGTCAGCGGCGTATGGCCTGGAGCGTTCCAACTGAGATAAAGGAAACACGAAGAGCCGGAGGCGATTCGATGTTGACTTATCGTAGAGCGGAACGCGAAGGACACTAGCCGCTAGGGCGCTGGAACTGGACAATCTGAAAAAGCCAGCCGATTCACGACTGGCTCATTTTCTTTAGCAGTTTATCTTAATTGCATAATCCTAGGTTAACGTCTGCAATACATTGAACCGCACAGAAGCATTTCAAGTCAACCGTAATGCAATCTCTGCTGGCGCGGAATCTGTCGACCTGGCAAACCTTTGTGAGGTCCACACAGCATTTGTCGCTGCTTGAAACAAGGTTCACCGGAGCAAAGTGTCCGCTGCTATCGCGGTGTCCAGGCACTAAAACACGAAGTGTAGCACAGCAATTGTCAAATACTTCTTCTACACGGAAGTAGATGGATACACAGGCGTTACCTTCATGCGTTAAGAATGCATGAAACGGAGTTCCGTCTGCCGTACTTAAGACAAATACTCGTGTATCAACCGGTTCTCTCCTAGCCGGTGACACCATAGCACCTAGTGGTTCAGTAAAACAGCTGGAACACTCTGCGCATTCTTCTTCTACAGCATTATCTTGGATATCTTTAATGGCACGAACTACTTCGCATACACAGTTACCATTGCGAAAATCGTCATGATTATTTCCACAACCCATTTATTTTTCCTCCTTATACCGTTATATATCTTACATTACTAACATATTTAACAAGGCGCATTTGGGTTACGGACAATTGCCTTGTTTGGAAAAATTAGGCGGATATAAGCGCAAATTGTATAAGAAAGGACCACTTGAGATGAAAATAACCTTTTTAAACTTGATTATTTTGTCACTCGCAAGCTTTAGGCTGACAAGATTACTTGTTTTTGATAAAATTACCGAATTTATTCGCGCCCCTTTTTTTGATGAAGTAAGTGAGGAAAATGAGGAAGGCGAACTAGAGGTCTATTACCTTCCGAAGAAATCAGGGGTTAAGAAATTTCTAGGTGAACTTCTCAGTTGTTATTGGTGTACGGGAATCTGGGCATCAGCCCTTATCGTAGGAGCTGGCTATCTATCCCCTACCATTGCTGCACCTATCATACTTATTTTAGCGGTTGCAGGCTTTGCTTCAATTATTGAATTTTTTGTACAGTATTTTATCGAAAAATAATTCTTTCGCTGAGACAAGACATTAGTTAACATCATATTCTAATTAGGAGTAAATCTATTGATTCGAGGGAGAGAGAAGATGAATACAAAAAAACAAGGACAGCAGAAAAAACAAACAGTTCAAGCGGCAAACACAAAACGGAGAAAAGGCTGTGGGTGTGGTAAAAAAACTTCAAAGTAAAATGAAAAACTGCTGGGGATCTGGCAGTTTTTCATTTTAGTGAGGGTCCTAACAGTAAAAATTAACTAACCTAGTCATAATTTTTGTTAATGTGAAAAAACTACTTCATAAGAGTAACTTTAAAAATGGAGCAAGGAAAGGGATAAGATGGCGACTAAATACCGATTATTCATGCTTTTGTGTTTATTATTATTGGCAGCCTGTAATCATAACGACAAGGAAAAAGACAGTCGACTAGCATTGGTGAAAACGACAAATCCTAATCCAGTCATGACTGACAAAGCAAAGAACAGTGACGGAGTGGAAGAAATTAAAAAGGAGGTCAGTTCTTTGCCGGAACTTTATGATGTTGCCGTTGTAAAGGGGAAAAAGGATACGCTTGTCGTTTATAAGGTGAAGCATCTGCACCGTTTTAAAATGAAAAAGATCGAAAAGAATGTAAGTTCAATGCTAAAAGAGAAATATCCGAAAGAAAAATTTACGGTCTCAAGCGATTATAAGATTTTTCTTGAAACCGTCAGGCTGAATGAGCGCATGGAATCAGCAAAATTTACTCGGAAGGAAGCCGAAAAGCGGTTTAAGGAAATCGTAAAAATGACAGAAGATCTAAAGTAAGAAAGGAAGAATAAGTATGCCGAGCAAAGAAAAACAACAAAATATGACCCCACAGCAGCGGAACTATCAAGCGCTTCAGCAAAAGCATGAACTAAAAAGACCTGTACTGAAGAATTGTATTAAGGCATTTTGGGTAGGCGGACTCATTTGCGTGATTGGTCAAGCTGTCAGTTATTTTTACATATATTTTTTTAATTTTACCGAACAGAGTGTCGGCAATCCTACTGTTGCAACGATGGTCTTTTTCTCTATGCTGTTAACAGGCTTTGGCGTATATGACCGGCTGGGGCAATTTGCAGGGGCAGGAAGTGCCGTACCGGTTACCGGATTTGGAAACGCTGTTATTTCAGCAGCGATTGAACACCGGACAGAAGGATTTGTTCTCGGTGTGGGCGGGAATATGTTTAAACTCGCAGGCTCAGTCATTCTCTTTGGAGTATTCTCTGCGTTCGTTGTTGCATTGATTAAAACGCTGCTCGTAATTTGGGGGGTTTTGTAATTGTTAAAAGGGCATCAATCATGGGTATTCACAAATCGGCCAATGATTACAGCCACGGGTGTAACGGGCGGACCATTTGAAGCGAATGGAAAATTGGCGAATGATTTTGATTTATTATATGAAGACCTTTGGATGGGAAAAGAGTCATATGAGAAGGCACATCGTTTATTGCTTGAAGAGGCTATTAAACTGGCCTTGGAGAAAGGAAATATTCAAAAAGAACAAGTGCAATTTTTATTTGCCGGTGATTTAATCAATCAGATTACGCCAACGAGCTTTGCAGCCAGAACGATGCAGATTCCCTATTTCGGCCTTTTTGGTGCCTGCTCCACATCAATGGAGGGGTTAGCACTTTCGTCTTTTGTGGTTAATTATCAGGGGGCAAAATATGTGGTAACAGGTGCCTCAAGCCATAATGCAGCTGTAGAAAAGCAGTTCCGCTATCCGACAGAATATGGCGGCCAGAAGCCGCCGACAGCTCAGTGGACGATAACCGGCGCTGGAGTGGCCCTTGTGGAGCCTAATCAGACGGGAAGTCAGCACCCTGTGACAACTTCGGCGACCATCGGGAAGGTCATTGATATGGGATTAACTGATCCGTTTAATATGGGCGGGGCAATGGCGCCCGCAGCGGCAGATACAATTATTGCGCATTTTCGTGATCTGCAATTAGATCCATCACATTATGATTTAATTGTGACCGGAGACCTAGGCAGAGTCGGTCATGATACCGCATTTGAATTGCTTAACAAGAGCGGCCTGAATTTGCAAAGAAAACAATTTCAGGATTGCGGATTACTTATGTACAAGGATGATCAGCCGGTTCAGTCCGGAGGAAGCGGTGCGGGGTGTTCGGCTACAGTTATATATGGACACTTGCTAAATCAGTTAAAAAAGGGTACCTATAGACGAATACTGGCAGTAGCGACGGGGGCGTTATTATCCCCGCTCAGCTTTCAACAAAATGAGTCGATTCCATGTATTGCACATGCTGTGTCTATTGAGATGAATGAAGAATAGGGGGTGAGTCAATGCTTGCAATGTTTTTTTGGGCATTTGTGATTGGCGGGCTATTTTGTGTCATTGGGCAGCTTTTATTTGATGTAGCGAAACTAACTCCTGGACATACCTTAAGCTTGCTCGTTTGCATCGGATCTGTATTAGACGGGTTCGGACTGTATGAACCATTAGTTGATTTTGCCGGGGCAGGAGCAACGATACCCATCACAAGCTTTGGAAATTCCTTAGTCCACGGGGCAATGCAGGATGCGGAGGCACATGGACTTATTGGCGTATTAACAGGCATGTTCCAAGTGACCAGCTCAGGAATCTCCGCGGCAATTATTTTTGGATTTATTGGGGCACTAATTTTTAAACCTAAAGGGTGAAAAGCACATTTTTCTTCTAACTATTTGATAAGGCTGTCATGCCTATACACATTATTAAGTAATTTCATATGTTATTAATGAGATTACAAAAGTGAGGTGACAGTCTATGTGCTTTGGATATGGCGGCTACGGCTACGGCTACGGCGGCGGTTTCTACGGAGGTTCTACTTTCGTTTTAATCGTTGTATTGTTCATCCTTTTAATCATTGTCGGTGCAAGCTTCTATTAAGATTTACTAAGCTTGTTTCGATGGGAGGGGTGGCCCCAAAAAGTGGCCAGCCCCTTTCTTTTCCTTGTAATCACCAAATTCTTAATCCTTCATACAATAAAGTAGTTTATGAAGGAGTGTGAGTTTTGAACATGGATAATGGGTTCTTTAAAAACATAGAAAAGAAAACGGGCGTCAACATGAAAGATATCTTTGATTTAGCAAACTCCTTGCAGCATGCTAACTTTAAAGATGAAAAAACAGTCCGTAATGTGATTCGCAGAGTGTCTCAAATTGCCAATAAACCAGTAAGTAAAGATATGGAAGATCAAATTGTTAAATCCATTATTAACGATGGCAAACAGCTTGATTTCAATACAATTGCGAATATGATGAATAAGAAGTAAAGAAAGAAGACCTGCTCCTAAAATATTAGGAATCGGTCTTCTTCATTTTATTTATCGGAGCTAAGAACCTTGAGCGGTTTGCCTTTTTTCCTCTTCTGCTGCCCGGCACAGAAATCAACAGCTGCTCCCTGGCACGAGTCATCGCTACATAAAATAATCTTCTCTCTTCCTCAAGACCGGTAAAGTCGCCATTTCGATAAGCATCTAAGGCAAAATCGTGAGGCAGGCTTCCATCCACAGCACCGATCATGTAAACTGTTTCGTATTCAAGCCCTTTCGCACGATGGATTGTGCTAAGGCTGACGGCATCCGTAAAATGTTTGCTTAAATTTTTTATTTCCTTGTTCATTGCCGACATATGCGCGGTATGGGTCAGCAATGCCTCAATTGACTCAAAGCTTTTTGCTGCCACTTTAAGGTCCTTTAGATCATCCGATCCTTTTTCAAGCTTACTTGACTCATTTCCCCGTTTTTTAAGAAAATCAAGAAACCCAAGGTCTTTTTCAACCTTTTCTATGGCCGCGGCAGGGGACAAATGCTTTAGACCACGGATAACCGTTACCGCCTTTTTCAATTTTTTCTCTTGAAAGGCATGGGATGTTTTCAAGTGTGAAAGGGCCTCAAGGAAACTGCAGTCTTCTAGAATGCTCTCTGCTTTAATATCTTTTAGAACCGTTTGTTTTAAAAATAATAACGGAAGAATATCTGTTAGTGCCTGCAAATCATCTTCGTTTAAACTGACCCTTAAAAAGGCTAAAGCGCTCCGTACAATATAACGGTCGTAAAAGCTTTCCGCATCCTGGTCGATTTTAAACGGAAGGTTGGAGCTGGCTAAGCGTTCAAACACAGCACGGGAACTGGCATTTGTCCGATAAAGAATCGCAAAATCACTAGGGTTTGCTCCTTTTGAAATCTGTTCCTGGATATCGGTGACAATCATCGTTGCTTCTTCCTCTTCATCATAGGGAAAAAATAACAACGGCAGCGTTCCAGACGCAAATTGTGCCTTCATTTTCTTCGGCCGCCGTATTTTATTTGCGGCAATCATTTGATTCGCAGCGGCCACAATTTCATGTGTTGAACGATAGTTTTGGTCAAGGGTTACCAGTTTAGCGTAGGGAAAATCCTTTTCAAATTCCAATAAATAACTAGGGTCACTGCCCCTAAACGAGTAGATCGACTGATCATCGTCACCAACAGCACAAACGTTTTTATTTCTTCCTGAAAGAAGTTTAATGAGCTCGTACTGGACCTTATTTATATCCTGGAACTCATCGATTAAAAAGTAATGAAAGCGATTCTGGTACTGTTCCAGCAAGGCAGGAGAGGTGCTCAAAAGCTGATAACAACCAATTAACATGTCATCAAAATCAAACAGTCCATGTTGCTGTTTGTATTGCTCATATTTTTGATATAGGACCGCAGTTTTTTCTTCCCACGCGTTTTCGGGCTTCACTTCATTTGGAAATCTAAGCGAGTTTTTCCAAAAGCCAATTTGCTGCAGTGCTAAATCATAGGCAAATTCTTTTTCTGACAAGTTAAGTTCTTTACCGGCTGCCTTCAAAATTTTATCCCGCTGCCATTCTTTTTTCAGCAAATTGTCAGAAGACCAATTCCCTCCATCGTGAAACATAAGAATGCGATAAAAAATGCTATGAAATGTGCCGGTGACAAGCCGATTGATTTTTTCTCTTTTCATATTCGGGTAGGTGAGCAGCCTGTTCTTCATTTCGGCAGCGGCTTTCGATGTAAAGGTAACGAGCATGATATTGCGTGGATCGATTTGCTTAACTTCCAGCATAAAAGCGGTTCGCGCTGTTAATACCCTTGTTTTGCCGCTTCCTGCACCAGCGAGGACCAAAAGGGAGCCCTCCGTTTCCGTAACTGCCGCAGCCTGACTTTGATCAAGGACCGTTCCGTTTTCAGCAAGCTGCTGTAAATAGGGGGGAACATCGTGTTGATGTTGACTGATTTTTTGATTAAACGGGACAGTGTATTCAATGTTTTTAGCAGGTTTGAAGAATTCTAAGTCTTTGGAGGCTGCTGTAATGGTTCTGGCTTGTGGAATCTTAAATCCGTTGCGCTCAATGTATTGTTCATTTTCTTCTTTGGTGGTACTTGGAGTGACGGGATCCGGACATTGTTTTTCAGGTGAAAGTGCGTGATAAAAATGAGGGTTCCCCTGAATGCCAAGAAACAAGCGCACCTTCTCCTTGCAAACAGGACAGTGCAGTTCACCATTTTTTCCGGCAAGAAATATCTTTTGATAGTGACCGCGAGCTAGTTGATTTAGTGATATATTTTGATTTTGATAGATAGCTGTTTTCATATTTAAACCTCTATTTCTTCTAATAAGACATCTTCTATCATAACAAAACCGTGTAGGCAGGGGAAGGAGATTCATGAGCAAAAGTGAGATTACCAGTAATTAATATAAGCACTGAATAAAAAAAGACGAGTGCAAAGTCACTCGTCTTTCCAATAAACATTTAGCTTATCTTTCTTTCATCATAGTTTTATGGGGAATTCCTGCATCCAGAAATTCTTCTGAAACCACTTCATAGCCAAGGCCGGCATAAAAAGGAATGGCTTGAGTCTGGGCGTTTAGCTTTAATTTGTGTAATCCTTGTTCTTGGGCATGGCTCTCAATTGCTTTCATAATCGCCTTTCCGGCACCTGTCTTTCGTGCTTCTTTCATAACACAAATCCGTTCAACTTTCCCATATCCATCAATTACTCTAAATCTGCCGGCACCCACGGGTAATCCTTGATGATACATTACAAAATGGGTGGCATCATCTTCATATTGATCGATTTCTTCTTCAAGTGGAACATTTTGTTCTTCGACGAAAACAATCTTTCTTACTGAAAAAGCATCATCAAGTTCTTTTTGATTTTCAACAACTTTAACGGTCACGGTCAACTATTCCTCTCCAAGTCGAAATGTTTCATAAACGGTCCAAGAACCATTTTCCAACTGATAAAGAAGATGGAAACGGTCGATTGTTTCTTCGTGATTTACATTTGTCATCCGCAGTGCACCAAAGACGTCTGAGTGCTCATCGTTAGAAAGCTTTTGGCCAATTGTAATATGGGGTACAAAAGCATAATCAACACTTTGACTGTTAAACTTTTGATTAATATCATTGTGCAAATGTAAAAGCTCTTCCGTCGGATCTATTTTAAAATAAATCACATTATTGACAGGCTTAAATGAGCTGATTTTTGATGTTTTTAATGTGAACGGCTTAGTATTATTAGCGATTTGACGTAATTTATCAGCAAACTCCTTTGCATCTTCTTCAGGAGCTTCAAAGGCATTCTTTAACGTTAGATGTGGAGGAATAAGGGCATAATGCGGGTCATAGCGCTTTCGATAAGAATTCACTAAATCTTGAAGCTTTTTTGACGGGAAAATAACAACTCCAAATTTCATAGGTTAACCTCCATTTTAAAAAAATTATATTTTAAAAAAATAAAATAAAAAACAGGCTTCTTATCATTATAGCAAAAATTCAAAATATATAAAATAACTTACATACCTAGATAAAAACTTGTGCCGAAAGTTATAAGACTAAAATAACATTTTTAATGCCCTTCTTAAATCCGGCTGCCAATATGTCCAGGTATGATTTCCGTTGAACTCCTCATAAAAATATGTAAAAGGCTTTTTGGTGATTAATTTAGAGAGTTCCCGATTCGGGCTTAGGAAATCACTTACTTTGCCATCCGTGGTTCGAACTTCCGTTTCTTGGGAGCCGATCACATGATAAATTTCCACATGCTGTGCTTCGGAAAAGTCATTGACCAGCTTCAATACCTTTTCGTCTACCATTGGAGACTGCAGTAGTATCTTTCCAAAAGTATGTGGATATTGCAGTGCAGTCATTAATGAAACAGTAGCCCCAAGCGAATCACCAATAAGAGCCCTTGTGGTGCCCATATGATATGTTGGAAACTCTCTATCGAGGAAAGGCACTAATTCATGCGCTAAAAACCGAATATATTGCTGGTTTTGGCTGCCATCGGGATGGTACTTTCGCCGGCGGTCCTCTACATCTTTATAGGGTACCCCAACAATGATAATATTTTCAATCTCCCGTCCAAAAAGAAACTCATCTGCCAATCGACCAATCCGGCCAAGCTGAAAATAATCCCGGCCATCCTGCGCAATTAGCAGCGAGTATTTATAAAGCGGTGAGAAGTTTGCTGGGAGATAAATAAGGAGCTGCATTTCCTCGCCAAGTTCCTTACTCTGAAACATAAGTTCTTTAATAGTGCCTTTTGGAAATTCCATTACGACAATTCCCCCTTGATTCGAATAGTACAAGTGCATTTTAACATAACTGTTGAGGAATTGCTTTTAGTAGTATGAATGGTAGTGGATAAGGGCGGGAGAAGGATTAATGAAGATAGCGATGTTTGGATTGTGAGTCAGGCATAATAGATAAAATGTTTTCACGTTTAAAGGTACGCATTTGTTTCCGACTTAAACAATAGGCACGAATGTAGTCATCATTCACTTCTTTTACAATCAGTTTGCGCTGCGATAATTCCTGGTTATTCGCAAGGTAAATCATCTCCAACGGCAAATGTTCTTCGATTGAACGGATCAAAAGCCCATCCATTTAATTCACTCCCTTCATTATCTCCTATTGTAACCGAACGTTAGTTCTTTATTCAAGTGGAAATGGAGTGTATGTTTATGTGGTCGGGAAATTTTTGAGAAAAAACATTAAAACATTATTGACATTTTTAGCTTTTTCACTATAATTAGATTTGTAGCTTAATAAGAGATCTGTTAGCTCAGCTGGGAGAGCGCAACCTTGACAGGGTTGAGGTCGGGGGTTCGAACCCCTCACAGGTCATAACTAATCCTAATATCCAATTGATATTAGGATTTTTTTACAAAATGGAACCCCTAAATAATGTCAAATGAAATTTATTTATTGTATAAGGAGTTAACATGATGAGAATTCATTATATTCAAAATGACGAATTGGCTACCTTAGGATATATTCAGGAATGGGTAAAAGAAAGGAACCATTCTTTAACATGCACCCGAATGTACAACAATGAGGTTGTCCCATCTATGCAGGACTTTGACATGCTGATTATCTTAGGGGGAAGAATGGGAGCCTATGAGGAAGCGGATTTCCCATGGCTGGTGGACGAGAAGCATTTTATCCGTGAAGCGATTGAGCAGAAGAAAAAGGTGTTGGGTATTTGCTTAGGTGCCCAGTTATTAGCAGAAATTTTAGGTGGAAGAGTCTATCCACACACACACCAAGAAATTGGCTGGTGGCCAATTAGGCTGGAAGCGGATGTTCAATCACAGGCGCTTTTTGACGGAATCGGAGAGAGCATTACAGCGTTTCAATTCCATGGAGACACATATGATTTGCCGCCTGAGGCTTTGAGGCTTGCTTCAAGCAGAGGCTGTAAGAACCAGGCTTTTTCCTATGAGGATCATGTGATTGGGCTCCAGTTTCATCCTGAATTCACGAATGAGATCATTTCAGTCTTCGAACAGAAGCTAGGGAGCCACATTCCAGCAGGGGAGTTTATTCAAGAACCAAAGGACTGGATTAACCAGGATCACCTTTTAGAAGGTACTAAAACGCTGCTGTTCACTCTGCTAACTAATTTTGAAGCTGAATTGTTGAAGGTTAAGGTATAACTATAAAAAAGGATTGGGCCGAAGCTCAATCCTTTTACACTGGATCTCTATTTAAAAAAGCAGTCATACAATGGATGGCACCCCAGCCATTAATGATTTCGTCCATCTCAATCTCAATCACTTCAATACCATGTTCCATAAATAATTTCTTTGATTTCTCGTTACCTGATGGCATGACAATCTTTCCTGGCGCTAAGGCAACAAAGTTTAAACTCATTCCCTGTTTGAGTTCATCAATAAATGGCAGTTCTATTAATTCGATGCCAAGGTCGAGTAGTTGTTTCATGCAATCATAGGTTGTATGCCAAGGAAAAATGACAAGTTTATTTACATCAATCATATTCATATAACCGTCTAAATGGATGGATCCATAAGGGATTTGCGTTTTAATGATATTTTTGACACCAATATTTCTTAGCTCTCGTTCTACTTGAAGGGCACCTGACTCGTTTGACCGGCTGCCAGTTCCAATAATCACTGTTTCTCGATTGACCCACATCGCACAAGCGCCTTCGAAGTAGCCATCACCATTAATGGTTTTAATAATTGGAACACCAAGAGATGAGAGTGTCCTTGCCACCGCTTTTTCTTCGCCGCGTCTAGCAGGAATAGCAGGGCGGCAAATGATTGCTCCTTCAGGTGTCATGAACATTAAATCTCTCATAAAAAGGGCATTGGGCCGATCAGTTCGTTGGCCTTCTACATAGTGGACCTCAACTCCGAACGAACGGAAAAGGTCTGCTAAAGCATCTTGCTGTCTGCGCGCACGAACTGGATCCATAGGTGCACGAAAACGGACATCTGCAAAATTTTCCTTATTGATTCCTTCAATTTCTATTCCAGGCCGGTGTAAAAGGACAGATCTAAGTGTACCTACCTCAGAATCACAATACCAATTTCCCCATAGATCCTTTAATTCCTCAGAAAAATTCGTTTCAGCGGGAAACCAACGTTCCCCTTGGACTTTAACCTCCATGTTATGTACCTCCCAAAAAAATTTAATGATTAAGAACCTTGGAAAGAAAGCCTTTTGCTCGTTCCGATGATGGATTTGAGAAAAACTTATCAGGCGGTGCGACCTCTACGATTTTCCCATCTGCCATAAAGACAATTTGGTCGCAGATTTCTTTTGCAAAGCCCATTTCATGAGTAACAACGATCATCGTCATCCCCGTTTTTGCTAGACTCCGAATAGCGTCCAATACTTCATTTATCATTTCAGGATCAAGCGCAGATGTTGGCTCATCAAATAACATGACTTTTGGATCCATGGCCAGCGCCCGGGCAATTGCTACCCTTTGCTGCTGTCCGCCAGATAGTTTTGCAGGATAGGAGTCGAACTTTGATTCAAGCCCCAGCATGGAAAGTAATCTTTTTCCCTTTTCTTCTGCTTCTGCTTTGTTCATGTTTTTAACATTAATAGGGGCAATAGTAACGTTCTCCAGAGCCGTTAAGAAGGGGTAGAGATTAAACGATTGAAATACAAAGCCAATTTCAGTACGTGCTGCATTAATATTGGTTTTTTTATCATGAATCGAAATACCATCAACGATAATATCTCCTTCATCTATCGGCTCTAACGCATTTAACGTTCGAATGAGCGTACTTTTACCTGCCCCGCTTGGCCCAATAAGGGCAAAAATTTGTGATTGAGAAACTTCAAGATTAATATCTTCAAGAACTTTATGGTTTCCAAAACTCTTTTGTACATTTTTTATGGATATCATACATGTCACTCCTTTTACATCTCATGAAGGGGAGAGGGGATTATTCTGAAACTTGATATTTTTTCTCGAAAAAGCGAATAATTTGCGATAATGTAAAGGTCATTAAAAAGTAAAGTAAGGCAACAAATGTCCATACCTCAAGAGATAGGAAGGAGGTAGCCACTAGGTTTTTAGCAATAAGTGTTAAATCTACTACTGATATAACAGATACTAGTGAAGAGTCTTTAATCAGAATAATAAATTGTGATGCTAAAGGGGGCAAAACTTTTCGGAAAGCTTGAGGCAGAATAATCAGTCTCATAGCTTGTGTATATGTCATACCTGATGAACGGGCAGCTTCCATTTGCCCTTTCGGTACAGCTTGAATACCGGCCCGGACGATTTCGGCAACGAAGGCACCAGAAAAAGTAGCCAAACCTAAAATTGCCGACCAATAAGGCCCCAGACGGAAAAATTGGCCCAATACGAAGAATATCCAAAATAATAGCACCAGCAGTGGAATTCCCCTCATAATTTCCACATAGGCGGTGGCAACAAAAGATACTATTTTATTCCGTGAAATTCTTAATAAACCTACAATTATTCCTATTGGGATACTAAAAAGCAGAGCTAACGCTGAAATTTCCAGCGTTAGCCGCACACCCTCCAGGAAAAGCCCGATGTTATTTGGAATAACACTCCAATCTAATTGATATACCATTGAACAGGCCTCCTCAGATGTTTTCTTATTTCTTTTGTTCTACTTCATTCATCCAGTCAACGTTTTCAAACCATTTTGCAAAAGACTCTAATTCTTTCGGACTATTTTTATAGGAAGACAACAAAAGAATTTAACCATTGAACAGTTTCCAAATCGTTTTTACGTACGGCAATTCCTAAGTTTTCTTTAGAAATAAGGTCATAAACTCCGCGAACGCTACCTGGATTCATTCCCTCATAAGAACGAATACCTGGTTCATCGTAAATCACGCCATCAGCTTGTCCCTGAACAAGTGCCATAGAAGCAGCAGGGAAGTCCTCAAAATCAGCAACCTCCGCATTCTTGAAAACCTGTTTTGCTAACAGGGCACCGGTTGTACCTAATGAAACAGCAATTTTCTTACCTGGCTTATCAAGATCCTCCCATGATTTTGTTGCTGTGTCCTTTTTAGGAAGCATCAACACTTGGCCTGTAGCGAAGTAAGGATCAGCAAAACTTACAGATAATGCACGGTCACCGCGGATGGTCATTCCAGCAATAATCATATCGATTTCCCCTGTTTTTAGGGCAGGGATTAAGCCATCAAAACCGAATTGTTTAAATTCCACTTTCACTCCTAACGAATCGCCGATTGCTTTAGCCGTATCAATGTCATAACCAATAAATTCACCTTTTGTGTTTTTCATTTCAAAAGGGAAATATCCCGGGGCAGTACCGACAACTAGTTTCTTCGCTTTTACGACTTTATCAATAGTGGACTGTGCTTTTTCACCGCCTGAGGTTGATTGGGTACAGCCAGTGATGATAATCATGATTGCAACTAATAGAATAGTTAATAATTTTTTCATCTTCAATTCCACCCTCCTAGTTTTTTAGTAATTTAGACTGGGTCCCGATTCAAAAAGGCTGTCATGCAATGAATGGCTCCCCAACCTTTTAGAATTTCTGTCACATCCACTTCAATTACAGTAACTCCGGCATCCTCCAATTTTGCTCTCATTTCCGGGCAATTTGCAGGCATCACAACCTTACCAGGCTCTAATGCGACAAAGTTGACACAAGCGTTTGTCTTAATTTCATCCGTGTTAGTTGCTTCGATAATAGTAAAATCTCTCTCCAGAAGAACTTTGACCACATCATAAGGAACCTGCCAAGGGAAAAGTGCTGCAATTTTGCGGTCTGCAATATTGATCAAGCCATCTAAGTGGGCATGTCCATATGGAATTTCAAACGGGACTATGTACTTGACACCAAGGTTGCGCAATTCCGCTTCCACTTGTGCAGCACCGCTCTTATTTGCCCTTGAACCAGTACCAATTAGAACCGTTTCCCGGTCGATCCACATTCCACAAGCACCATCAAAAATACCTTCTCCGTTGATAGTTTTGATAATTGGAACACCGAGTTCCCCTAAAGCTTT
The DNA here is from genome assembly GCF_049463095.1 of Neobacillus sp. 19. Taxonomy (NCBI): domain Bacteria; kingdom Bacillati; phylum Bacillota; class Bacilli; order Caryophanales; family Bacillaceae; genus Neobacillus; species Neobacillus sp. 19. The sequence goes on from NZ_JBMPZU010000041.1 coordinate 60,818, forward strand.
GGCTGCAAATCGTTCTTCACCGCGGCGTGCCGAAATACCTAAACGACAAACGATCGCCCCTTCTGGTGTCATAAACACTTGATCTCTCATAAACAGAGAGTTGGGACGGTCTGCGTGTACTTCTTCGACATAATGAACATTCACACCATGAGATCGATAGACATCAGCTAACTTGTCATGCTCAGCTCTTGCTTTTTCCACATTCATAGGAGCTTTCCAACGGAATTGAGAGAAATTTGTTTGCGTTACAGTTTCAATTTCTTTTCCAGGCCTTCTTAAAAGAACAGCATGTAATTTTCCTATTTCTGAGTCACAATACCAATTTCCCCAGAGGGACGGCATTTCTGATTGAAAGGAATTTTCTAATGGAAACCATCGTTCACCTTGTATTTTTACTAGACTCATTGACCCACCTCCTTGTATTATAAATATATTAGCATAAAATTCTAAAAATTAAAAAGAGTGAAAATGTTATTCTACGAAAAATATTTTTTATTTAGGTAGTTGACAATCAAAATTTGGAAATAGCTTCAAGGGAGGGGTTGCTGGAATGAAAGTTAATTTAATTATTAAGAATGGACTTGTTATGACAATGGAAGGGAAAGGGGTCGGTATAATAGAGGACGGTGCTATTGCAATTAAGGGAAATACCATTGAGGCAGTCGGCTCGACATTTGAAATAACCCGCAATTATACGGCGGAAAGAGAAATTGACGCAAAAGATAAGTTGGTCATGCCAGGATTAATCGATGCTCATATCCATACCGGTCTGGCCCTGCTTCGTGGAATTGCCCAAGATATACCTCATTGGATGCAAAAAGGACTTTGGCCATTTATGAAGCATGTGACAACAGATGATAGTAAAAAGGGCTCGATGGTAAATATTATTGAAGGGATTCAAGCAGGTACAACCACATTTTGTGATTATGATCGCTCGATGATTGATATAGTTGAGAACTTTATAAAGATAGGGGCCCGTGCGAGGGTCGCCGAACTTGTTAATGAGA
>NZ_JBMPZU010000042.1:0-26774 GCF_049463095.1 Neobacillus sp. 19
AGGGGAACTCAGCGAAAACCCATATTTCAAAGAGAAGGAGATAATATTTGCTTCTTCTTGGGGAGATTATCAAGTTAAAATGCACAGTGACGTTGAACAGGGAACGATTGCCCCTCCGCCAAAAAAAGGCGAGCATAGGGATGAAATATTAAATGACATCCTGATTTGAAAAGGAGTTTGCACATTTCCAAAATAACAAAACCGCTTGAACCTGTACTAGGTCTCAAGCGGTTAGATTACTTATTCGAAGACTTTCTTAACATCGTATCCATTTTGCTTAAAATAGGCCAAAATTCCATTTTCACCTTCTAAGTGCCCCACGCCAACAGCAACAAAATAAATATCACCACTACTTATATACGATTCAAATTTTTTTACCCAAATTTTATTTCTGTCATCAACAAGAATTTTATTTTGCTTCTTTTCAAATTCATCTACCGACTCATTATGGTTAAACTGTCTTCCTTGGATATATTCTGTATATAGTTGTTCTAGCTGCCGTTTGGATTCTGTGAATGTAGGAATTTGCTTACTCACTCTATCGGCGTCCTTCTCGGTGTACACTTTTCGCATAGCTTCAATTTGCTCATTTTGTGTTTCCAAGTATTGAGGGGTGAGATGATATAATTCCGCCAGTTCCGCTATTTTTTGATCTACTCCATACTCTGACGATAAATCATCAAAGCCTGTACTCAAAAATAATCCCATGACAAACCAAAATTGATATTTTTGTAGTAAAGAATAATCAAGGTTATATTCTTTTGCCCGCTGCTTTAGAATGGCTATTGCCTCATCAGATAAATAATCCTCTAAAGTCTCATCATCTTTTAATAAATACAATTCTTTCTTGTCCATTATGTCAGAAGCCGATGTTTCAGTGACAAGGAATTTCGATTTTGCAAGGGCTTGCTCTATTTTTCGAGGAAAGGGATACATTTCTGCCTTCCCAATATGAATGGTTCCAAGCAGGTACATATAGTGATTGTTTTTTTCTATTTTATAAAAAGGCCATGCCACATCCAGCTTTGCTTCCTTTCGTGATTGATTCGCAGCGACGGAACCGCTATTTAGAAAAATACATATAAAAAAAGGAATCATAAGGATTACTAAACGCATCATGATGAACGCCGCCTTCAAAATGTTTATTGTTACTTTCCCACAAATATCGTTATTTAATGACGAAATTTAAGTAGGAAAAACGGTATAATGAAAGTAGTTAATTTTGCAAAATGAAAGGAGAAACAATCTTGTTTGAAAAAACACTCCCACTACTCAATTCCTATTTCGGTTATAGCTCCTTCCGTAACGGTCAAGAACAGGCAATCCGTTCGGTATTAGCCGGCAATAATACGATTTGTGTTATGCCGACCGGAGGCGGTAAATCCATCTGTTATCAAATTCCTGCACTTGTCCTTCCGGGTACCACGATTGTTATTTCCCCACTGATATCTTTAATGAAGGATCAGGTAGATACCCTCATTCAAGCGGGAATCCCAGCCACTTTTATTAATAGTTCGATAAGTTACAGCGAGGCAAATAAGCGGATCTATGAAGCAAAACATGGGAAATACAAGCTTTTATACATAGCACCAGAGAGATTAGAATCATTTGAATTTGTAGAAGACCTGAAAAACATGGATATCCCACTTGTCGCCGTCGACGAAGCTCACTGTATCTCGCAGTGGGGACATGATTTCCGCCCAAGCTACCGTCATATTCAACAAATGATTCATAGTCTGCCGCAGCAGCCAAATGTTCTTGCCTTAACGGCAACAGCAACGCCGAGAGTTCGTGATGATATTTGCGAGCTGTTAAATATTAATGAAAGAAATACAATTATCACAGGGTTTGAGCGAGAAAACCTATCTTTCTCGGTGATCAAAGGGCAGGACAGGCAAAGGTTTCTCCTGGATTATCTAAAAAAGAATGAACAGGAAGCGGGGATTATTTATGCAGCAACTCGAAAGAATGTTGATCAGCTTTATGAAAAGCTCCGTAAAGAGAACGTCAATGTTGCCCGCTACCACGCGGGCATGGGTGACGTGGACCGCGCTCGTGAGCAAGAACGATTTTTAGAAGATAAAGCATCCGTTATGGTTGCGACCTCTGCCTTTGGGATGGGGATCGATAAGAGTAATATCCGCTATGTAGTTCACTACCAGATGCCGAAAAACATGGAGAGCTATTATCAGGAAGCTGGACGTGCCGGACGGGACGGGCTAGACAGTGAATGTATTATGCTGTATTCGCCGCAAGATGTTCAGGTGCAGCGCTTTTTAATTGACCAATCCAGTGACAGGAGCCGGATGACACAGGAATTAGAGAAACTGCAGCAGATGGCTGATTATTGCCATACGGAAAACTGCTTGCAGGAGTTCATTTTAAACTATTTTGGCGAAACAGACACAGATGCTTGTGGCAGATGCGGCAACTGTTTGGATTCCAGGGCAAGCATTGATGTCACGAAGGAAGCACAAATGGTGATGTCCTGTGTGATTCGAATGGGGCAGCGTTTTGGGAAAAACATTACTGCACAGGTGTTAACGGGATCGAAAAATAAAAAAGTAATCGAGATGGGCTTTGAGCGGCTTACGACCTATGGAATCATGAAAGATCAAGGTGCGAAAGAGGTCAGCGATTTTATTGAGTTTTTGATTTCACAGGAGTTACTCGCGATTGAACAAGGACAATTTCCGACGATTTATGTTTCACCGAAAGGAAAGGATGTTCTTTTAGGTAATGAGCAGGTTTATCGAAGAGAAGCGGTTAAAGTTAAACAAGTATCGAAAAATGATCCGTTATTTGAGGAGCTGCGGGATGTCCGCAGAAGGATAGCCGAAACGGAAAAAGTACCGCCATTCGTTATTTTTTCAGACGCTGCCCTTAAAGACATGTGTGCAAGACTTCCGAAAACAAGTGAAGAATTTTTACAGGTCAGCGGGGTTGGGGAGCATAAGCTGAAGAAATACGGACTTGAATTCATTCAAGCCATCCGTGCTTTTTTAGAAACCAATCCGGATTATCGAAGCGAAATCCAACCAGAATCGGCAGCATCGAAAAAGGCTGCTAAAAAAACGGCGGTTGGGGAATCGCATTTGGAGACATTGACATTAAATCAAAAGCACCTATCGATTGAGGAAATTGCTGAACAACGCGAGCTTGCGGTCAGCACAGTGGAAAACCATTTACTTCAATGTGCTCAGCAAGGTATGGAGGTGGACTTTTCCAGGCATATTCCAAGTGAATACCTGCCACTGTTAGAAAAGGCCGTGGAAGAAGCCGGACGTGAACGGTTAAAACCAATCAAGGAACTCCTTCCAGAAGAAGTTAATTACTTTATGATAAAAGTGTATGTTTATTATTTAAGTAGAAAGAAGTAGAGGAGTAGCTTGCACGCCCCCAGTCACTCTTATTTTTAGAGATTGTGGTAAAATATGTTAATATTAAACTATCAATTAAGTTAGAAGGTGATGATTATCAACGATGTCGTATTATCGATCAAGGATTTAGAAAAGCATTATGGCATAAACAATGTCCTAAAAGGGATAAATTTAACTGTTTATCGCGGGCAAATTATCGGTTACATTGGGCCAAATGGCGCCGGTAAAAGCACGACAATTAAGATTTTGCTCGGGATTGAAGGGGATTATTACGGCAAGGTAGAGATTTTTGGCAAAGAAGTTTCGGAATCGAATATCGACTATAAACGGAAAATAGGCTATGTCCCGGAAATAGCTGAGCTCTATGATAATCTCACCGCAATGGAGTACTTAACCTTTGTCGGAGAATTATACGGAATGGATTTTCAAGCAGCTGATGAAAAGGCGCAAAGGTTGATGAAGGTGTTTGGCTTAGAGGAAGTGTACCGCTCACGAATTGCATCATACTCTAAGGGAATGCGGCAAAAGGTACTGATTGTCTCCAGTTTATTACATAACCCGGATCTGTTATTTTTAGATGAGCCGTTAAGTGGTCTCGATGCTAACAGCGTGATGATTTTTAAAGAAATACTGTCCATTTTGGCGGCACAGGGTAAAACCATTTTCTATTCGTCGCATATCATGGATGTCGTTGAGAAAATAAGCAACCGGATTATCCTCATTAATGATGGGAAAATTGTCGCAGATGGCAGTTTTCTTGAGTTGAAGGAACAAAATAAGGAAGGAACACTGGAGCAGATTTTTAATCAGCTGACTGGTTTTAATGAATATAGGGTTTTAGCAGAGGAATTTGTATCCATTGTTCAAGAGGGGTAACAGATGAAAGATTTCCAAACTCTGAGATTCCTCGATTTATTCCGCGGCATTTTTGAACGCTTTGGTATTAATTACGTTGTTATGCGAAAAGTATTGACGGTCAAACTGACTATGGATGGGAGAAGGACTCCGACCGTCTTTAACCAGCAGGCAAAAAAGAAGAAGAAACCCGAAGAAAATGGCTTTATCAAATCATTAGGTATGTATGTACTGCTAAGCCTCATGCTCATTCCATTTGTTCTGCTTGAAAGCAGCTTTATTTATCAAATGAGCATTCTTTTTGGGATTGTCATGTTTTTGGTGATGACATCAATGATTTCCGATTTTTCGAATGTCCTGCTTGATGTCAGAGATAAGGGGATTCTTCTGACAAAGCCAGTTGATAAAAAGACATTAAATATGGCAAAAACAATTCATATTTGTATTTACTTAGTCCTTTTAACGGCAGCGCTAACCGCAATCCCATTAGTGATTGGGACCTTTAAACATGGGATCTTATTTTTACTCCTATTCATCATCGGACTTATTTTAGTCAATCTATTCATTGTCGTATTGACGGCGATTATTTATTATTTCATTTTGCGGTTTTTCGATGGTGAAAAACTGAAGGATATCATTAATTACGTACAAATTGGATTATCGATTTCAATTGCCGTTGGCTATCAGGTATTAGCAAGAGCCTTTAGCTTTGTCGATATGAAAATTTCTTTTACACCAAGCTGGTGGCAATTTTTTATCCCGCCAATTTGGTTTGGCTCGCCATTTGAGCTAGTCTTAAAGCACCGTTCAGACTTTTATCTAGTTTCTTTTTCACTATTGGCATTGGTTATACCGCTAGTCTCCATCGGTATCTATAGCCGGATGATGCCATCTTTTGAAAGAAATCTGCAAAAACTTTCGAATAACAGTGGGGGAAGCAAACAAAGGGAGCGGAAATGGAAAATTGGGCTTGCAAAGGTGATTTGCCGAAGTCGGGAAGAAAGGGTCTTTTTTCGCTTTGCCGACCAAATGATGCGAAATGAGAGAGAATTCCGCTTAAAGGTCTATCCCGCCTTAGGATTATCACTTGTTTTCCCGTTTGTGTTTTTGTTTAATGAAATCCAAATGAATTCCTATGCCCATTTGGTTTCAAGTAAATGGTATTTATCGGTTTATTTTAGCTGCTTGATGATTCCGAATGCCATTGCCATGCTGAAATACTCAGGGAAATACAAAGGGGCATGGATTTACCAAACAGCACCCATTCAAAACCTGGCGCCATTATACAGCTCAGTCCTCAAAGTGTTTATTGTGAACCTCTTTTTGCCGGTTTATTTGATTGTATGTACTATCTTTATTACAATTTTCGGGGGAAAAGTCGTTGATGATTTATTGGTTATTTTTGTGACCGCTATTTTATTCACGGTTATTTGCTCGAACTATCTTAAAGGTACATTGCCATTTTCAGAATCATTTGAGGATGCCTTACAAAGCGGAGGACTAAAAGTATTTCTTGCAACACTCTGTATTGCAGCCTTTACCGGCATCCATTATGGCGCGACATTGATTCCATTTGGTGTGCCGATATATTTTATCGTGCTTGTGGCTGTTACGATTTTTAGCTGGAAGGGTGCATATAAGACAATTTGGGTTTTTAAATGAAAAATGCTGTCATTAGAATGGCCCCACCCCAAGAAGACAGCTGTTTATAATTAATAGAATTATTATTATATGAATGTTTCTATTATTGTCGATATCTCTCTAATCATGTGTATATTTCCCCGGTAATTTTGTCGATAAAAAGAACAGGTCAGCTAGTCCTGTTCTTTTTCATATTCATCCAAAAATGGTTTATTAGCATAATAGTACATCATGGCCATAAAAACAGAGCCGCCAATAAGGTTGCCAATTGTAACTGGTACTAAATTATGGATTACTCCGCCCCATGAAATGGTCCCAGGATGGTTTAAGACTAAGGCTATTGCAAATGTACACATATTGGCGATACTATGCTCATAGCCGGAAATAAAGAAGCAAAAGACAAATAGCATCATGGCAAACATTTTCGGTCCATCCCCCTTTAACCCCATCGGCAAAAAGAAGGCCATGCAGACAAGCCAATTACAAAGAATGGCTCGGAAAAATAACTCTGTCGTCGGCACCTGCATTTTAATCTCCACGACATGAAGTAAAAATCCATTAACCGATGATTCGGTATAAAGTCCTGTTGTGAATATAATAAATGCAAATACAGCAGCCCCTAAAATGTTTCCGGCATAACTGCAAACCCAAAGCTTCACAACATCGATCCAGGCCATTTTTTTACGAAGAGCGGCATAGGTGTAATAGAACGTATTTCCGGTAAACAAATCCCCGCCGCCATAGGCGATTAAAATGATAGCCGCTCCAAACGTGAATGCTGCCATCGGATAGGCAAAGGGGGAATGTTCAAGGTAAAAAAAGTTCCCAGTCTTAAAGGCAACAATGACCCCAAATCCGATAAACATACTGGCAAGCATCGCTCTTAGGATATACCGAAGAACGCTTTGCTTAAATATTTTCACCTTTTTTAAAGCAAGTTTTTCTGCTTCGCCTAAAGGCTGCATTTCCATTTCACATAACCACCATTTCCACATTCGTTTTATCATCTATTTATTTTTTGACGAAAAGCGGTGGGATATGTATGCGTCAGGCAAAATTCGTATGTTAGATATAAACCGAGAGTAGGTAACATAGAATGTGATAATCGTTTTGAATTAGCACATCTGACCCAAAATCAGCTATAATAAAAAGGTTTTGTTAAGACTAATTGCAAGGAGTTTAGTATGTTAAAAATGAAAACTATAACACCACAATATGATCCATGGGAAGCTTATATGGATATAGAGGAATATGGAAAGCCCCAGCTTACGAACATTGAATTCACGACGACAACATTATGTAATATGCGCTGTGAGCATTGCGCCGTTGGGTATACGTTACAGACAAAGGATCCTAATTCACTTCCGCTTGAACTATTACTACAAAGACTGGAAGAAGTTCCGGCGCTCCGTTCTCTGAGCATTACTGGAGGGGAACCAATGCTGTCGTTATCATCCGTTAAAGATTATGTGTTCCCTATTTTGAAATATGCCCATGAACGCGGGGTCCGCACACAAATAAACTCGAACCTAACCCTTGAGTTAGCCAGGTATGAGTTAATTGTTCCATATTTAGATGTATTACATATTTCCCACAACTGGGGAACGGTCAATGACTTTGTTGAGGGCGGCTTTGCAAGGATGGAGCGCAAGCCTGATTATGCACAACGAGAAAAATATTTTACCAGAATGATAGAAAACAGCCGCGAGCTTGTCAAAGCCGGTGTGATGGTATCCGCAGAAACGATGTTAAACAAACGGACATTGCCGCATTTAGAAAATATCCACCATCAAATCGTTGATGAAATGCTCTGCGGCCGTCATGAGGTGCACCCAATGTACCCAAGTGATTTTGCTAGTAATCTGGAAACTTTGTCGTTGGCGGAAATCAGGAAGGCGATCCATCACCTGCTGGATATTCGGAATGAAAAGGCATGGATGTTATTTGGAACGCTGCCATTCTATGCTTGCAGCAGTAATCAGGAGGATTTAGAACTGTTAAAAAGACTTTATCGCAGCAAGAATGTAACTGTAAGGAACGACCCCGATGGACGTTCCCGTTTGAATGTCAACATATTTAATGGTGATATTATTGTTACCGATTTTGGAGATACGCCGCCGTTAGGAAATATCCAATCCACGAAATTAAATACTGCCTATGAAACGTGGCAATCATCAGCATTGGCCAAAGAATTAAGCTGCCACTGTCCAGCCGTTTCCTGCCTCGGACCTAACATTTTAGTGAAAAATAGCTATTATCAAGATGGTGATTTCAGCGCACGAAAAAACCAAATTATAAAATAAAAACGGGGATTACCCGTTTTTTTTACTTTAAACCCTTATCGATTAGACTGTATGCTTCACTAGCTTTGGATGCCTGTGCATGGAAACAAAGAGAATCATTCCGCTTATGATTAACAAGGTGCTGGTACTGATAAAGACCGCGGAAAAGCCGAAGGAACCGGAAATAAATCCACCTAACATCGGACCGAAAATGTTTCCGAGGAATCGCAAGCTTGTGTTGTAGCCAAGAACTTCTCCTTGCATTGCGATTGGGGCTTCTTGGCGAATATAGGCAATCCGAACTGGAATTATCCCGCCAATCGTGACACCGAGTGTAAAGCGAATGATGACAAGCTGCCAAAAGCTCGTGACTGCGGCACCTGGCAGATAGAAAATTCCCGCCAAAAAAAGCAGAATGATTAGGATCTTTACATAGCCGACCCTATCTGCAATTTTTCCCCATCTTCTTGACATCATAAGATTGCCTAGGCCAGCTGCGGAAAAAGCAATACCGGAATAAAAGGCGATATTTGTTGTTCCATGCAATTCACTAACAAATAGGGACAGAATCGGTTGAATACTGAAGTGAGCAATTTGAACAAGGGCGGAGATAAGCAGTACGGTTAACAAAATGGGGTTCCGGACAATATGATGCAGGACTTCTTTACTGGAATAATGTGATTTTGATCCCTTTTGTAATTCCAATTGAAATTCCTTGGTTTCGATTACAAGTAAAGCAGAAATGAAAATGGATATGGCCGTCCATTTAAAGGTGGTAGCATAGCCCAGCGAATCAGCTAATACGCCTCCGAGCATCGGGCCAAATAATGAACCGGTAATGCTTCCTGTTTGCAGCGTTCCAAGGACACGTCCGGCAATTTGTTTGGGTGTTTGTGTGGAGATGAAGGCTTGTGACATTGAGATAAAGCCTGAGAAAAATCCCATGAAAAAGCGGAGAATAAATAATTGCCAGACTGATTGGACAAAGCCCATAAGAAAAATGGATAAAGCCATCCCTAGACCAGAAAAGATGAGGATTTTCTTTCTGCCATAGCGGTCGCCAATTCTACCCCAAATAGGCGAGAAAAGGAAGGCAGAAACAAAGGTAACCCCAAATGTTAAACCAGACCAATGCTGGACGTATTTTTCGGAAAACTTTCCAAACGTCTCGATGTATAGGGAAATGAACGGTAAAACCATTGTCATACTCCCGGAAACAAAGAAGTTTGCAAACCACATAATCATCAAATTTCGTTTTGCACTTTCCTGCTGAGTCACTCCCAAAACACTCCTTTCTGCAATATATTTCGGGATGCTAAATATTATCATAACGAAATTTCCACCAATTATAAAGTAATATCTACTATTTGTAGTTTCTAAAAACATGTGATTAAAAATTGCTTCGTAGGCTTGTTTTGATTTAAACTAAGTAACAAATGTTAAAATATGTGGTGAATAATTGATGGGAAATCAAGTTGAAAAGACATCCGATGTGATGGAGGTTTGCCTGCTCGCGGGGAAAATTATGCTGCAAAGCGGCGGGGAAACATACCGGGTTGAAGATACAATGATGCGGATTGCCGCCTCTTACGGAGTTGAAAACTCTCATAGTTATGTAACGCCGACAGGAATTATTTTTTCGGCGGAAAGTACAGGACCGACAAGGACAAAGCTTATCCGAATCTTTGAGCGTTCTACAGACCTAAAGAAGGTCGCTATGGTTAATAGCCTATCCAGAAGTATTAGCAGCGGGGAAGTAAATCTAAAGGATGCCTGGGAACAGTTAAGGGAAATGGACTCCTTAAATGTTACCTTTCCACTTAAGTATCAAGTAGCAGCAGCCTCAATTGCGAGCGGATGCTTCATGATTATGTTTAAAGGAAGTTGGGGAGACTTTATCCCGGCCATGATAGCAGGCGGGGCAGGGTACTATAGTTTTGTCCACTTCCACCGTTTTGTTCCCATCAAATTTTTCTCAGAGTTTTTGGCCGCCTTTGTCATCGGTTTACTTTCTTTATTATTTGTAAAAGTAGGGATTGGACAGCAGGTAGATAAAATAATTATTGGTTCAGTCATGTCATTGGTACCTGGTCTTTTATTAACAAATGCAATTAGAGATTTAATGGCGGGACATTTGGTATCGGGTTTGTCAAAGGGAGCAGAAGCATTTTTGACGGCCTTCGCCATTGGTGCGGGAATTGCAGTTGTCGTATCGTTTTTGTGAAGGTGAGGCGGGTGTAAAGTGGAAATCTTGGCCCAGATGATAACAAGCTTTATTGCAACAAGTGCATTTGGCATTATTTTTAATGCGCCGAAAAAAACATTATTGAAATGCGGCCTGATTGGCATGGGCGGATGGATGGTTTATTATCTGCTTGAAGGTTTTTTTGATAATCCGATTTTGGCTACATTGGCAGCCACGATATTTATTGCTGTTCTTAGCCAGGAACTGGCAAAGTTTTATAAAAAGCCCGTGATAATTTTCAGTGTCGCGGGGATCATTCCACTGGTTCCGGGCGGTATGGCCTATAATGCCATGCGCCACTTTGTCGTAAATGACTACATTGCGGCATTAGCAATGGCAGCAAAAGTATTCATGATTGCCGGCTCAATTGCCTTCGGGCTAGTCTTTTCAGAAGTCATCAATCAAGTGATCCGAAAAATTAATCAAAATAAGGTCCGAACAAAAAAACCTCTTTTAGTTAAACGCTAAAAGAGGTTTTTTCTTAAGAATATATTAAGGAAAAACAAGTAGTCTGATTTGGTAATCATTTTCCTTTCATCCTGTTTGATATGATTATATAATAGGATATTAATAGTATCCTGCAAATATACTACAAGGAATGGTATACATATCTATGAAAAAATTGTTGACGATCATAATTATTTTATTTATATCATTTATTGGAGCAAAAACAATTGTTGCAGGCAGATTTAACTGGCAGACGGTTGTTCAAATAAAGGAATCGGTCCAAACCAAGACAAATGAAGTTGTTACTCAACTTAACGGAAAAGTGCAAAAAGTAAACGATGCCGTACTTTCGGATGAAGTTAAACCTTCAGGGGAAGCCCCAAAACCTATTCTAGAACCAGCATTTCCCGATCATATGCTGCTGGATGTGCCATTATTGAATCAGATGGATCGACCCAAATTGTACAACGGCTGTGAGGTAACGAGCTTGGCGATGATTCTTAACTATCATGGGGTAAATGTGACAAAGAACGAGCTGGCTGAAAAAATAAAAACAGTCCCGTTTAACTATGGTAATGGAAAAAAGGGAAATCCCAACGACGGATTTGTTGGGGATATGGCAAATGGCCCGGGTCTTGGAGTTTACAACGGGCCGGTATTTGAATTGGCTCAGAAATATGTTGGTGATAAAGCCATAAATCTAACGAATAGCTCGTTTACAGATATACTAAAAAAAGTGGGGCAGGGGCTGCCGGTGTGGATTATTACCACTTCAAATTTTACCCCAGTTTCTGTATTCCAAACGTGGGATACACCGCAGGGGAAAATCGATATTACTTTTAGTGAGCATAGTGTGGCTATTACCGGATACGATGAAAGCTATATTTATGTAAATGATCCCTATGGAGAGAAGAACAAAAAAGTAAACCGTGAGAATTTTATTAAGGCATGGGAGCAAATGGGCAAGCAAGCGATTGTTATAGAAAAATAAATTATTAAAAATATAATGAAATGGGCGAAGGCAGAGGAATAAACGATTCCTCTGCCTTCTTAGCTTTTGATTCAAGTAGAATCCAGATCGTAACTTGTGAATGGTTGTCTTTATCATTCATCCATCGCAAGGTAAAAATTTACTTTATTGTAATTGTTAATAAAAACAAGTTTGCCGCGGTTATTCTTCCACCTGATGGTTTTATACCTAAACGACGTAAGCCCTACCTCTCTTACATCCTAACGGCTCCGAAGCCGATCCAGTGTGAATAAGTTTTTATCTTAAAACATAAGCAGAATGCCAGAAAAAAATTCCTACATTGCGTTATCTCTATATATTACAAGTTACTTTAATGTGAAGCACAAATATTAATATTAAAGGTTTTTTTGTTGGATGTCAATAGGTTATAAGTATTTTGTTATCAACAGCAATTTTTATTCTAAACAAGGAATAACTTATTCGTTAATAGAAGTAGTATTTAAAAAATCCACTGAGGGGATGAGATAGGATGGATGGCTTTGTTTATAAAGATTATGATGGGATTGGGCTTGCGGAATTAATGAAAAAGAAGGAGCTGCAACCAAAAGAAGTCGCCGCAGAAGCAATGAAAATGATTGAACAGCATAATCCAAAGCTAAATGCTGTCATTCGTCATTTCCATGAAAAGGTAGAAAATGAAGCAGAAACGATTGATTTGAACGGTACCTTTGCAGGTGTACCGATGCTCCTAAAGGACATCGTCCAAGAAGTAGCAGGAGAAAAGATTACCTCTGGCTCTAAGGCATACCAAAGCTATGTGGCAAAAGCCGATTCTGAATATGTCAAACAGGTACGCTTAACGGGGGCACTGTTTCTAGGCCAAACTAACGTTCCTGAGTTTGCGTTAATGGGAATTACTGAACCAGTTTTTTACGGTCCAACTAGAAATCCGTGGAACCTTAACCATACTCCAGGTGGTTCTAGCGGTGGGTCGGCTGCCGCAGTTTCAAGCGGAATGGTCCCGATTGCCGGGGCAAATGACGGCGGTGGTTCCATTCGGATTCCAGGAGCCTATTGCGGACTATTTGGTTTGAAGCCGACCAGAGGACAAACACCTGTTGGGCCGAGTCACGGCAGGCTTTGGCAAGGGGCTTCTGTTGATCATATTTTGTCACGATCGGTAAGAGATAGTGCGGCAATGCTAGATGAAATAAGTATGTATGAAAAAACTGCAGCTTTCTATGTACCGCCTTTCAATGGCTCCTATCTCCAACAAAGCCAAACCCATTCTAATAAAAAGTGTACCATCGCTTTTTCTCTGGAATCACCGCTTGGAACGGAGGTACATCATGAATGTAAGCAGGCCGTCCTTAAAGCAGCAAAGCTTTTAGAATCAATGGGACATCATGTTGTTGAGGCGGCTTCCCCTGTAGATGGCAGGAGAATAGCACAAAGCTATTTAACGATGTATTTTGGCGAGGTGGCAGCGTCTATCTCTGCACTTGAAGACGTTCTCGGACGGAAAGCAGTCATGAGTGACGTGGAGCCGGCTACGTGGATATTAGGTTTAGTTGGAAAGGCTACATCAGCAGAATCCCTTGAGTATTAGAGAATGGGACAAAGCAGCAATTGCAATGGAACAATTTCACGAAACATATGATTTTTATTTAACACCGACTACTGCATTTCCGCCGGCTAAGATTGGCGAACTTGAACCAAGTAAATCTGAAAAATTTGCTATGCAGGTGACGGGAAAACTTGGACTGGGGGCTCTTTTAAAAAAGCTGGGAACAATAGAACAAGTTGCTGAAAATAATTTAAAAAGGACTCCTTTCACCCAGCTGGCAAACCTAACAGGCCAGCCTGCGATGACGGTCCCCATTCATCTAACAGAAGGCGGTCTTCCATGCGGTGTCCAATTTATGGCGGCAAGGGGAAGAGAGGATCTGTTGTTCTCATTGGCCGGTCAGCTTGAACAAACCTCGGAGTGGATTTCCGTACAAATAAATCCCTTTTACCAAAAATAGTCGCTGGCTGTGGAAGACCTTGGTGGTCTTCTTATTTTTTTGGGAGTCTTGTATCTGATGAAATTTAGCGAAATGTGTCGAAAATCATAGTTTTTTCATATTTAATGTCATCTATTTCCTCAAAAGATGGTAATATGGTAGGAGAGAATATTTTTAAAAAGTTTTCAGATTATTTGTTAGCAGAACTAGGTTAAGGAGTCACTCTCATGAAGGAAAGCAACAATAGTCCTAAATTAATATATGAAGAGAAAAAGGCGATAAAGCTTTTTTTGTGGTTGTTTTATATATTTTATTTTTCATTTGATATCATTTGGTATTTGTTTTTGCCCCATTTTTCATCATTTGGTGATAAGGATTTTTTAAAGGATGGGCTTGGTTATTGGATTTTTATTTTAGTTGGTTGTCTATTACCAATTTCTATTTATATCATTCAAAAGGGAAATCTTTATCGTGTTAAGTTCATATTTCTTTCATGCTATATCGTAATTGATATAATTGATAACCTTATTAGATATTTTGGAACTTCACTTCAATTTGCATCTGGGAACATAGTTGATTTATTATTTATTTTCTTTTCGCCGATATTTGTAAATAAGCGATATTTTTGGACAGTCTCATTTGGGATAATTGGAAAATATATTTTTATGGGACTAATCCTGCAAAATCCAGAAGTAATACCCCCAATTGTTGTTCTGACAATATTAGCGGCAGTCGCATTTATTGTCTTAAATAGATTTAATTCCTATATAAGTTCCTTAACTACTGTTCATGAAGACCTTCGACAAAAAGAAAAGCTTGCTGTCATCGGCCAGATGGCTGCAGCTATAGGCCATGAAATTCGTAATCCGCTATCATCACTAAAAGGATTTACACAGTTGCAACAGGAACGGAATCCAAATGGTAACGATTTTTATCCAATAATGATACAAGAAATTGATCGAATAAATTCAATTGTAAATGATTTAATGTATCTGGGAAAACCTAGAGAAATCAAATTTCAAAATGCAAGTATTGAAGAAATTATTTCGTATACTTTATCGATTACTAACCAGCAGGCTGAGAGACAAGGGGTTACTGTAGAAACGGAAATAGCAGGACCATTGCCGCCGATTGAATGTGATGAAAAACAACTGAAGCAAGTGTTTATTAATTTAATAAAGAATGCAGTTGAATCCATGCCTAATGGCGGGAGGATTCATATCAAAGCGAATATTTTAAAAGAACGAGAAATATTAATTTCTATTGAAGATGAAGGGTGCGGCATTGCTGACGACCTTATTGCCAACCTTAAAGTACCCTTTTTTACTACAAAAAAAGATGGTACCGGACTTGGTTTAATGGTGTCAAATCAAATTATTGAGGACCACAAAGGTTACATGGAAATTGCAAGCCAACCTGATAAAGGAACAATAGTGAATGTAACATTACCTATAATACAAGAAATTTTTAGAAATAAATAGTTCTATAATTATACAAAAATCTTCAATATATAGTGTTTCATGGGTCGTTTGAATGATATATAATGAAGAAGAATACGGGATTTTAATAGATTTTGTAAAAAAAATTAATCTTTTACTTGGGAATATTCGAAATTGTGTTAAAATTACCACATCCCTGTTTTACAAACAATGTAAAAATAAGGTGTTGTAATAGTTACACTTGGAGGAATTTATGATACCACATGAAGAAAAACAAACAGTGAAATGGTTTCTAGTATTTTTCTACATTATTATGATTGGTTATGACATTTTTTATTACTATTTAGCTCCAATCTTTATTACTCATAAAAAAAGTGGCCTACCTAGCAATTATTGGTATATTAACTATATCGCATTATTAATAATGATTCCTATCATGTATTACTTAAGTAAGGTAAAGAAGCAACATTGGATTAAATACGTTTTTTTTGTTAGTTACGCTTTAACAGGTTGTATTGCTGATATACTCTCCTATTTTGGAAAGGGAGATTCCTATTTCAGTGGAAATATGGTAGAAGTATTTTTGATTTTATCTTTACCACTTTTTCTTAATACAAATTATTTTTGGATTGTAAGTCTAGGTATGGAAGCAAAATACCTATTAACGGGTATTGTTTTAAATACATCTTATGTAATTATGCCTATTGTCTTAATCATTATTTTATCTATTATGGCATTCTTTTTATTAAGCCGCTTCCAGGGATATGTTCGTTCTATTAGTACTTCCTATGATAATCAATTGGAAGGGATTGTGAAGGGCGTTATAGCCACATTAGAACTAAAGGACCCTTATACTAGAGGTCATAGTGAACGTGTAGCTAGCTATGCTTTATTATTAGTTCAAAAGCTGGGTAAATTCTCAAAAGAAGAACAAAAGTCTTTTTATTACGCATGCTTATTACATGATATTGGTAAAGTCCATATACCCGATTCTATTTTGATGAAACCAGGGAAGCTTACAAAAGAAGAATTTGAAATAATCAAGTCGCACCCTGGTGTAGGTGCAGAAGCAGTAAAAAATGTTGAGGGCATAAAGGATTGTATTTGTGTCATTCGTTCTCATCATGAACGGTGGGATGGGAAAGGTTATCCTGATCAATTTAAGGGCGAAGAAATCCCTTTTCTTGCAAGAGTGGCTGCTGTTGCGGATGCTTTTGATGCAATGACATCTTCCAGATCCTATCGATCTGCGATGCCGGTTGAAGAAGCTTATAAACGTATTGTTGAAGGTCAGGGTTCCCAATTCGACCCAATATTAGTAGAGGAATTTAAAAAAATATTCCCTACTTGGGTCGAATTTCATAAGAAATATCAATGGACAAAACAATGGGAGTTCCCAAAGGAGGTGGAGTTATGAAAATCCGTAAGCTTAAAAAAGTTAAGACAACATGTTGGTGGTGTCCTTATTTAGGAGTGAGACCATAGGAATGAAGGATGCTAGCAAATGCTACGCATCCTTCTTTATTTTTAATAAATTACAAGATAAAGGGTGTTAACATGAGCCTTACACTCAATTCAACGTTATTGCTAGTTCCTATCGAGATTCGCAAAGATAAGAAACATTATATTGTTGAAGATATAGCTGCTGATGAATTTTATGAGATGCCAACAGTTTGTATTGATGCGATTAATATGATCAATCAGGGGAACCAACTAGGTGAGATAGAAAGAAAACTAAAGGGAAAATATCCTGATGAAGAGGTGAATCTACTAGATTTTGCAAATCAATTACTTGAATTGAAACTAATTGAAGCAATTAATGGAATCAAGATTGAAAAAAAGATCCTTGAAAAGGAAGATAACAACTTTCAATGGCTCTCACCTAGGATAGGAAGATTCTTCTTTAATAAGTTTACCTATTTTTTCTATATTATTTTATTCGTTACAAATTTAATCCTATTTATTGTCAAGCCGAACTTATTTCCCCATTATGAAGATATATTTGTTTCCGAAATCATGATGCTAAATGTAATCTTATGGATGACATTCTCGTTTTTACTTGTTCTCATCCATGAATTTGGTCATATTTTGGCCATGAGAGCTTATAACCTACCGACAAAGCTGGAGATTGGCCATCGAATGTTTTTTGTTGTTTTCGAAACGGATATGGCAGCGAGTTGGAAACTTGCGGCTAAAGATCGAAATGTATTATTTTTAGCTGGCCTTTGTTTCGATATGGTAGTCCTGTTTAGTGTCCTAGTTTGTCAATTAACTTTTCAAAATGACTTCACCCTGGGGTTAACAAGTTTAGCCATTTTTGATATTTTTATGAGAGTTGCCTTTCAATGCTGTATTTATATGAAGACAGATTTATATTTTGTCTTTGAAAGTCTTTCTGGTTGTTACAATCTAATGGAAAATGCAAACCAGACCATTCGGAAATGGTTTCCGTTTCTTAAAAAAAACCCCTTGGACGAAGTTGAATTTGAAAGCGAACGAAAGACGATCTTCTTATATTCCATCTTCTATGTTATTGGTGTACTAGTAACTATAGTTTTATATGCAAAATTTTATATTCCGGAAATATTACATGCAGGGCATATACTGCTTCCAGGGTTTATGGAATCACCAACAAGCCTTGTTTTCTGGGATGCAGTGATATTCTCACTACAGATTAGCCTTTTCTTGCTGTTATTGTTGTACTCTTGGAGAAAAAAATACCGCAAGGCTTAGCTTTTGAACTTTGATTACTGTCTAGCTCCAGCGCCCTAGCGGCTAGTGTCCTTCGCTCTCCGCCCTACGATAAGTCAACATCGAATCGCCTCCGGCTCTTCGTGTTTCCTTTATCTCAGTTGGAGTGCTCCAGGCCATACGCCGCTGAACAGGGCGCTTGCGCTTTTCTAATTGTGACAAACCTTTGTCTAAAATGATTTTTCTCAGGGTTTTTTCCCCCTAGGATGGGGGAGTTCCCCTATATAGATAACACGTCTATTTTTCTTACAATAAGGGTAAGAAAAAGGAAGTGTTATTTTTTTTGAGGAGGAGCATGAAATGCAGGCCAATACTTCAATACCTAAAAAACCGGGAAGCTCAGTTAATGATGCGTTTGCATCCCATTTTGCGAAGTCAATGTTTCTAACGGTTGTCGGACTACTGATCTTAACGTTTATCGGAACAAGAATGTTTACACATGTCGATTTGAATCTATATGGATATATGGTAGGAACAATTGTGTTTATCGGCGGTTTCTTCTACCGCTTTATTGCCTGGGGCGAAAGACCGCCAACTAAACTTTTTATCAAAAAGGGCTTTAAGTTGCTTTTTAAAAAAAGCACACCTAAAACGGCTGTCAATCATTTAGCGATTTACGATTTTATCCGTAATCGTGGACTTTACCGCTGGGTTCAGCATATTTTAATTGGCTGGGGCTGCGTCCTAGCGTGCTTAGTTACTTTCCCGCTCGTATTCAGCTGGATGTATTTTACGATGGAAGACAATGGCTACTATACAATCGTGTTATTTGGAATGAACATCATGCAAGTAAAAGCCGATGGCATTATCGCATGGTTATCTTACAATGCCCTTAACATTGCTGCAATCATGGTTACAGCTGGCGTTTGCATGGCGCTTTACCGCCGCTTGAAAAATATGCAGGCTAGAGCAGAGCAAAAATTTATGTACGACTTTTTACCGCTTTACCTTTTATTATTCATTTCAATTACTGGACTTTTATTAACGTTTCAAAACGTTGTTTTACATGGCTGGATGCAGCCGCAAATGTCATTGATCCATCAATTTTCCGTAATCGTGACACTTATCTATCTGCCATTCGGAAAGCTTGCCCATATCCCTTTCCGGCCAATGAGCGTTTTTGCAAGAAACTACCGTGAACATTATGGGGAACAACATATGAAAGAATGTAAGGTGTGCGGAGAACATTTTGTATCAGTAGAACAAACCAACGATGTTATTCAAGTGTTGGGCGTCAATGAGATTGAATTCAATATGCAAGATGGCTTTAATCTCGCAGAATTATGTCTGCCGTGCCGTAGAAAATACCGGATTTCTAGATTCTCAGGATTCGCGACGCATCAAGTGAAAGTCAAGGAGGCAAACCAGAATGCAAAGGGATAAGTTTTTTAAAGAAATCGAAAATGTACGTCACCCAAATGAGACGCTTATTAAAACACACTGCAGCTACTGCGGCATGCAATGTGGGATGAATCTACGTGTGAATACAAAAACAAATAAAATTATCGGGGTAGAACCTCGTTATGACTGGCCGGTTACTGTCGGAAAAATGTGTCCCAAAGGGGTTACTGCTTACCAGCAAACAAACCATGATGATCGCTTATTAAAACCGTTAATTCGCGATGATGCCTCCCTTAAAGGGACGAAAGAAGGCTTCCGCGAAGCTTCATGGGAAGAAGCTTATGAATTAATTGCGAAAAAGTTTACTGAACTTCAAGAGAAATACGGGAAAGATACATTGTCTGTCTTCAGTGGTGTATCGATGACAAACGAAAAATGCTATTTAACAGGTAAGTTTGCACGTGTCGCACTGCAAACACGCTATATCGATTATAACGGCAGATTCTGTATGTCAAGTGCCGCAGGTGGTTTCCTTCGTTCATTCGGTGTTGACCGTGGTTCGAACATTACCTTGGACAGATCTTCATGAAACAGATTGTTTATTTATTGCGGGAAGCAACACTGCCGAATGCCATCCAACTTCCATGTTCCGTGTTTGGGCAGTTCAGGAAAGAGGCGGATACTTAATCGTTGCCGATCCGCGAGAAACCCCAATAGCCAGAAGAGCAGATGTTCATTTAGATTTAAGACCAGGAACAGATCTAGCTCTTGCAAATGGCATTTTAAATCTTTTAATTCAAAACGGCTATGCCGATGAAGAATTTGTTAACAATCATACAAATGGCTTTGAAGAAACAAAAGAATTGGTGAAAGAATTCACTCCGGAATATACAAGTGAAATTACAGGAGTCGCACCTGAAAAGATCATTCGAGCTGCTGAAATTTACGGAAAAGCACCAAATGCTGTTGTGATGTTTGCCCGTGGGATTGAGCAGCAGCATAAAGGAGTCGACAACGTATCGGCTTACACAAACATGGCTTTAGTAACTGGAAAAATTGGCCGTCCAAAATCAGGGGTTGCCACTTTTACAGGACAAGGAAATGGTCAAGGTGGTCGGGAACATGGTCAGAAGTCAGACTTACTTCCAGGCTACCGTAAAATTACGAATCCTAAGCATGTTGAAGAAGTATGTCAGGTTTGGGGAATTACTCCAGAAGAAATGCCGCAGCCGGGTGTTTCAGCTTATGAAATGTTTGAATTAATGGAGCAGAAAGTGATTCGCAGTATGTACTTGCTTTGTTCGAATCCTGCTGTATCTGCACCAAACTTAAACTTTGTCCGTAAAGCTATGAAGGGCTTGGATTTCATGGTTTGTGCAGACTTCTATCTATCAGAATCAGCAGAATTTGCTGATGTTGTGCTTCCAACGGTTACTTGGTCAGAAGATGAAGGAACCGTAACAAATTTAGAAGGTCGGATTATAAAGATCAATAAAGCCCAAGAGCCACTTGGTGAATCAAAGCCTGATTGGCAGATTCAAGCGGAGCTTGCAGAATACCTTGGCAGAGGAAAGTACTTCTCCCATTTAAAAACAGCGAGAGATGTGGCGGATGAGTTCCGCTTAGCATCAAAAGGCGGTTATGCCGATTACTATGGTGCAACATGGGATAAAATCGACAAACAAGATGGTGTCTTCTGGCCTTGTAAGGATGAAAACGACGAAGGAACACCACATATGTTTTTGGATAAAAAATTCTATCATCCAGATGGAAAGGCAAAAATTTGCGCCCTTCCATACCGCCCGCCGGCAGAAGAGCCTGATGCGGAGTATCCATTGCGCTTAACAACCGGACGTGTCGTTTATCATTATTTATCGGGGAACCAAACTCGCCGGATTCAATTTTTACGTGACATGTGCCCAGAGCCATATGTGGAAGTACATCCTGAAACAGCGGCGAAATACAATATTGAACATGAAGAATATGTCCGCCTTTATACACGCAGAGGCGAAGCGGAATATAAAGTGAAAATTACTGAAGCCATCCGGAAAGATACTGTATTTGTGCCATACCATTTTGGTCATGACAAATCTATTAATCTCTTAACGATTGCCGCACTTGACCCAATGTCACGGATGCCGGAATTTAAGGCGTGTGCCGCGCAGATTGAAAAATTAGAAATGAAGAAGGTGCAGTAAATGAAAAAGAGGCTTTATTTAGAACTTGAAAACTGTATAGGATGCCGCTCTTGTTTGGCGGCTTGTACACAGTGCGGAGGGCATGAGGAACGTAACCGTAACTATGTTTACGATGTTAACCCGCTTGTTAACCGTCAAACGATGCCTCTTATGTGCCTTCACTGCGTGAACCCGGCCTGTGCACGAAGCTGCCCTGCTCAGGCCATCCAAATTCATGAAACAGGTGCTGTCCTTTCAGCACTTGTCGAGAAGTGTATTGGCTGTCAAAACTGTACGATTGCCTGCCCGTATGGTATACCGAAGTTTGATACAGAGCAGAATCTAATGTATAAGTGTGATTTGTGCATCGACCGTACAAAGGACGGCATTCCGCCAATGTGTGCAAGTGTATGTCCATCAAACACACTCCAATGGTTAACGGATGAAGAAATAGAAGCAAAACAAAAGCAATTTAATTTAGATAATGGTAAATGGGTAACAAGCATGCCTTACTTAGAAGGCGAAACTAACGTTAAAGTGAACCTCCCTGGTATTCTTCAGGGCGTCACTAAACTGTTTTAGGAGGGATTAGGATGTCAGATAAAAATAATAAAATCCCGTTCAATGAAGATAACTATACACATAATATAAATCGCAACAATGAAAGAAAATTAGACCGCCGAGGATTCATGAAAACACTTGTTGGTGCAGCGGGTGTGTTCGCGGTATCCTCCCTTCCATGGGGAGTGCTGGCGGCAAAAGAATTAAATGGCCTTGGGGATAAAAAATATCCGAAGCAGAAAATTACTGATGTTAGTTCATTGCCGATTGGGGATGCGGTTGATTTCGCTTTCCCTGGAGAGCATGACAGCGCAATATTAATTCGCCTTTCCGAGGAAAAATACGTGGCCTATCAAAATGCATGTACCCATCTTCGCTGCCCAGTATTTTGGAAAAAGGACGAACAAGAAATGCTTTGCCCTTGTCATCACGGGAAATTTGATGTCGAAACAGGTGCGCCTACCGCAGGGCCTCCAAGACGTCCGCTGCCTGAAATTCATGTAAAGGTAGAAAACGGTGCGGTTTATGCCGTGGGGGTGAAACGTTATGAAGCGTAGTTACCTTCCTGTTGCACTCCTTCTAGCTGTTTTGATGTTAAACATTATTTTTACACAATATATGGTTCATCAATACTTTTATGAAAATTACACAAACACCATCATTGCTGCAGTCGTGAATGTGATTTTATTTCCAGTGGCCTTCCTTATTTATAAAAAAGGTGTGAATGTCAATGACTAGTGAAACCTATATTGATTTTTGTTTTGTAAGACCGGAATCAGGCGGTTTTGCAGCTGAAATTGATGAATTATTGAAAGATACCTTTGAAAAAAAACGGCTGAATTGGTTTTTAGAAGAAAAAACAATGGATGGTGCCGAGATGGTTGTAGCTGAAATAAAGGGAATGAGTGATTGGGGCTCAGAAGAAGAAACGATTAAGTTTATCGAGGAACATGCAGGTGAGAAGTTTTGGGAGTATCTGCAGGGATATAAAATGTTCATCTATCCTGCTAAGAGAGGATGTAACAGCTGTGGAACCCATTAAATTAGAGGATGTAAAGCGCTTTGCCGGTGAATCTGTGGAGATTATCATCCATGACGAAGAGGGTGGCGACCAGGCACCTGCTGTGAAGAAAACGGTGAAGAAGGTTCAATATTGCCCGGATGAAACACATATCCGATTTTACTTTGACGATTTTTATTTTCTCGCTGTGCCGCTTGCAAGTCGTGTAACAGAGACGGAAGATCAATGGTCAGCAACAGACCCCGAAAGTGGATTAACATATACAGTAAAAAAAGCGTAAGTGCCCGTTTAGTGAAGTCTACTAGCCGCTGGGCGCTGGAACTAGACACTAAAAAAGGTTCAGGTCTTTTAATTAAGAACCTGGCTTTTTTTTAAATAAGGTGGTGTAAAATTGGAGAATTTACATGCAAAGCAGCAGATTAGCTCCTATATCATTCATTCTCAAGAAGAGGAAATAAAACGAATTGCATTAGAACTGCACGAAGGTGTCGGCCAAAATCTGTACAGTATTTTAACAGGCTTGCAGTTTGTTGAATCAACCGCCAAAGAACCTCACATGAAAAATTATGTACGCGAAATGGAAATGCTGATTGAAAAGACGATTCAGGAAATAAGGCTGCTTTCAGTTGAACTGCATCCACCTTCCTTAACAACTCTCGGTTTACTTCCCGCAATGAAAAGCTATATTAAACTATATACTTCGACATTTGGCATATTAGTCGATTTGGAGTCGACGGGTGAGGAAAAAACGATTCCTGAAAGAAATAGAATCGCTATTTTCCGTGTCTGCCAGGAGGCACTTACAAATATTGCGAAATATGCGGATACATCTAATGTAAAAATGAATTTTGTCTGGAACATTCATGATTTAAAGATATCAATACACGATTTCGGTAGAGGATTTCAGCTTTTGGAACAGGAAGACGCTTATCATTCACCGGGTCTTGCAGCCATGAAAGAAAGAATGCTTCTAACTGGCGGACACTGCACCATATCATCTAAAATAGGGGAAGGTACATCTATTGAACTATCTCTGCCGATATAGAATTAAAGGAGAGTAAAGAATTGATAAAAATCCTATTGGTTGATGACCATGCTGTTGTTAGAAGCGGCTTAAGAATGCTCCTTCAAACTAATCCCGAAATGGAAGTTGTCGGGGAGGCCTCTGAAGGAAATGAAGGAATTAAAAAAGCTGTAAAGCTCGAACCGGATGTTGTGGTTATGGACTTGAGCATGCCGCATGGAAAAGATGGTCTGTCGGCAACGACAGAATTGAAGAAGTTAAAACCTAAAATAAATATATTAATACTTACGATGCATGATGATGAGGAATACTTATTCCGTGCCATTCAAGGCGGAGCATCAGGCTGTATTTTAAAAAGTGCACCGCATGATGAATTAATGGCGGCGATCGAGTCCGTTGCTGCTGGCGATGCCTATCTTCATCCATCAGCACAGAAAAGGTTAATGGAAGAATATTTGGGCAGCCTTAAACAAGATGGCAGTGATACCTATAATCTTTTATCCGATCGTGAAAAAGAGGTTTTAACATTAATAGCGAAAGGTTATTCCAACAAGGAAATAGCGGAGCAGCTAGTGATTAGTGTGAAAACGGTTGAAACTCATAAAGGAAACCTGATGGAAAAACTGCAAATGAAAACCCGGCCTGAGTTAGTGGAATATGCCGTTAAAAAGGGGTTATTAGGTTATGGTATTTAAGGAGAATTGCCTCTGATGAAAGAAATAAAGGATTTGGAAGCAGTTACGGACTTATGTAATAAATTGATGACTGAAGTGAATAGCGATTTTGTCGCTCTTGCATTCCAAAATGAATCTGGACCTGACGTCAGGTGGCTTTATGCAGCGGGCAATTTAAATGATAAGTACCAACGAATAACGGTCCGTTTCGGAAAAGGAATTGCCGGGAAAGTGATTTCAAGTGGCAGCCCGATGATGATGACAAACTTTCCACAGGATATTTTAGGAAAAGTTACCGATTATCCTATCGCACTTGCTGAAAAACTGGTGTCCTCTTATGCGGTTCCTTTATTTTTTCATTCTGTTCCTAAAGGAGTATTGCTCGTGGGAAAACGAGAGAGCTATTCTTTTAATGAAGCGGAGCAGGATCAGGTAAAGGAAGCTGCGCTATCCTTGGAGCAATTTTTAAAAGAGCACGTTTTGTGATGCGGAGGATGGAAATGGATAGAGAAATTCAGCAAACAAAAAATGAACTGATAGATTATAAATTTGCCCTTGATGCATCTTCGATTGTTGCGATCACTGATTCAAGGGGTATGATTACATATGTGAATGATCAATTTTGCCATATTTCCAAGTATTCACGGGAAGAACTTTTGGGTCAGGACCATCGAATTATCAATTCCGGTTATCATTCTCGAAACTTTTTTAAACAGATGTGGCAAACGATTGGGACGGGGAAGGTTTGGAAAGGTGAAATTTGCAATTTAGCAAAAGATGGAACTTATTATTGGGTTGATACAACGATTGTTCCATTCTTAAACGAACAGAGTAAGCCATATCAATATGTAGCGATTCGCTACGAAATTACAGAGCGAAAGCGTGTAGAACAGGAATTACAGAAAATGATGACAACCATCATTGATGTACAGGAAGAGGAAAGAAAGCGCTTGTCACGAAATTTACATGATGGAATTGGGCAAAATCTTTATAGCCACCTTATAACCATCAACCGGCTCCATTCTCAAATGGATCATCCATTGCTAGACCAGATGCAAATGGAAGCAACCCAATTAATTTGAGGAAATCCGCGAAATTTCCTGGGAACTGCGGCCGTCTGTTTTAGATGACCTTGGTTTAGTACCAGCCATCCGTTCCTATTTATCCCGTTATTCAGACCATTACCATATCGATGTTTATTTTGATTGCGTTTTGAACCGGCGCCTAGATATCAGTATAGAACTGACAATTTACCGAATTATTCAGGAGGCGTTGACCAATATTCGTAAATATGCGGAAGTTTCGGACGCCACCGTGATTATTAGAGAGCTGGATGATGTGGTACGGGTAATGATTGAAGACAAGGGGAAGGGGTTTAACATGGATGAGCGTTCGTCTGGAGTCGGTCTATTCAGCATGGATGAAAGAGCTCGCTCTGTTGGCGGTGAACTTACCATTAACGCTGTACCAGGGAAGGGAACCAAAATCATCTTGGAAGTACCCATTTCTACACAACAGTAAAAGAGGATGTCTTAATGGACATCCTCTTTCTACGTTAACATTGTTCTTATAGTTTAAAGGAGCTTTTTAATGAAACAATCCGGTTAAACACTAGTTTGTCCACTGTTGTATCCTTAGGATCGACGTTGAAGTAGCCGTGTCTAAAGAATTGGAACTTTTCCTGTGGTCTGCTTTCTCTCATGTTTGGTTCAACAAAGCCCTGCAGTACTTCCAATGAGTTTGGATTGACATGATCAAGGAATGTTTTTCCCTCGTCAGCATCTTCTTCCGTTTCGTCCAAAATTAACGGTTCATATAAACGGAATTCAGCAGGAACGGCATGGGTTACGAAGCGGCGCACGAAAAACGCGAAAGCGTTTCACGATAAATGCGAAAACGCCGATCCAGGTTGTTGGGTTTGGGGTTAATATCGGCTCAACTCCTAACGAAGCAGAGGACA
>NZ_JBMPZU010000043.1:0-56757 GCF_049463095.1 Neobacillus sp. 19
TATTCAAACAACGCATATAAAAACAGCAGCACCTCCTGGTATGATCAACGTATCAATTTAAGGAGGTGCTTTTTCATATGCCGCAGCAAAAACTCACAATCGTCCCCGTTACATTACATTCCGAAAACAAAAATACTTCTGCACCAAATCCAGTAGTGATTTCTCCAAATCCTACTTGCACGATCAAAACCGGCAACGCCGAAATCTCCTTCTTCAACGGCGTAGATGAGCACATCATCCAAACGGTTATGAGGGAGTTGAAAAATCCGTGAAACACGATTTTACTAGCGTAAAAAATATTTACATCATTTGCGGTAAAACTGATATGAGAAAAGGTATTGACGGACTAGCCACATTAATTCAAGATTCCTTTGAATTGGATCCATACGGGGATTCCATTTTCTTGTTTTCAGGATGGAGTAAAGATCGCTATAAATGCTTATATTTCGACGGTGATGGCTTCGCCATGCTATATAAACGTTTGGATAACGGAAAACTCCAATGGCCAAAGGATGAAAACGAAGTACGGAATCTCTCTCAAAAGGAGCTCAGGTGGCTCCTCGAGGGGTTATCTATCCAGCAGCCAAAGGCGATTCAGCAGTCACCAAAAGGTGCCTTCTAAATTCGTTAAAGCCCTTCATTTTATCTTTATTCCACTGTTCGAACTCGTTATAATAAAAGAAGTGAATCCGAACGAAAAGTGGTGAATGATGTGGCGAATACTTCTTCTACGAATGAAAATCAATTTGATAGAGTAATTCGATTGCTCGAAAGAGCAGTTGGCTCATTCGAATCAACAAAACCAGGAGCTATCCAAAAAATTGGATCAATCGTTGAAACAGAACGAAGCGTTAACGCAACAACTTCGGCACTTAACAAAACTCTTATATGGTTCTAAAACTGAAAAATCAAGATATAACGCACCAGAAGGGCAATCGTCATTATTTGATGATGACCCGTCTTTTAGCGAATCTGAGCACACAGAAGAACAAAGCCAACAGACCATTTCTTATACTGTTGTTCGAACTATTAAAAAGAAAAAACGAAATGATTCATTACGAGATGATATAGAAGTTGAAGCATTTCACTATCATCCAGAAAATATACAATGTGACTGTTGCCAGGGACAAATGATTGAAATTGGAAGTACAATCGTGCGCGAAGAAGCAGAATTTATTCCCGCAAAAATGAAGAAAGTCCAACACATAGAACATGCTTATGAATGTAAAAATTGTAAAGGTGATTCATTTCAAAAAGCCCAAATTAAACGTGGTAAGGCACCGCAGCCTTCCATTCAACGTAGCATCGCAAGCCCTAGCGTGCTTGCCAAAGTCATCTATGATAAATTTGCGCAATACCTCCCCCTTTACCGCCAGGTTAAGGAATGGGATCGTTACGGCCTGAATACCAACGATAAGAATCTTTCGAATTGGGTCATTCGTGCATCACACGATTGGCTATTGCCTATTTATGAAAGAATGAAAGATTTGATGATGAATAAATCGCTTTTACATATTGATGAAACATATGGACAAATACTCCACCGTTCCGATGGTAAATCGGGTCAAACCAATGCTTATAATTGGGTGTCTCGAAGTGTTCCTTGCCAAGGACCACCAATAACTCTCTTTCATAGTGCATTATCGCGAGCCCGATCCGTCCTTGAAGGATTCATTGAAGGCTTTTCAGGAACGATTATTTGCGATGGTTATTCTGCCTATGGCAAGTTGGAAGGCGTTACTTTCGCAAATTGTTGGGCCCACGTTCGCCGTTATTGGCTGAAGGCGGACAGCAAAAATGGCCGTATAGGTGTGAGCTTTTGTGACGATTTATACCGTCTTGAAAGGAAATTTAAACATTTGTCTCCGAGTAAGCGAAGAAAAAAACGCCAGAAATATTCGAAGCCAATTGTAGATAAATTCCTTGAATGGGTTGAAACGTCACCATTCTATGGAAAAAATGCGCTGGCGAAAGCAGCTGAATATACATTGAACAGGGCAAATGGACTTAGAGCATACCTGAACGACGGGCGCGTTGAAATCGATAATAATCCCGCTGAAAACGCCATCCGCCCTAACGTCGTGGGGAGAAAAAACTGGCTTTTCTCAGTCAGTGAAGCCGGCGCAAAAGCGAACGCCATTTGTCTCAGTATCGCAGAAACTGCCAAAAGTAACGGTGTAGATTTCTACGAATACTTGAAGAAACTTTTGACGGATCTGCCCAATCTTGGCATCCATCAAAAACCTGAAATTTTAGATCAATACATGCCCTGGTCAAAAGTGATTCAGGCCGAATGTGGGCAAAAATTGAAATAAGCCGTAAATTCGATTGAAAAAAATCGGGATTTACGGCTATTCGTGATGCGTACCGAAAGGTGCGCTTATTTTTTATAATTCGGGCTTACGATTGAACGAGTATTTGCGGATGCGAAAGAAAAGCATGGTATGCGCTGGACAACCTTAAGGGGTCTTAAAAAATTGTCCATGCAGGCGATGCTTACTTTTGCTGCCATGAATTTAAAGAAGATGGCAAACTGGACTTGGATTAGTCCAACAATGGCATAAAAATTGACCCCGGAGGGGTCCAATTCAAGAAAAAATTAACGAAAAAGTGCTTAAAAATGGAAAAAGGCAACCGAATGGGATCATTCGGAATGCCTTTTGTCTACAATCTGAGCACGCCGATAAGGCGTGCTATTCACTTATGCTTTTTACTTTCTCCACCAATTTGTCTATTCCTTTGCCAATTGTGTATAACGCTTTGTCCAAGCCCTCTTTCCATTCCGGGGCTTTTTCTTTTATCGCGGACCCAATTTTTTTGGCATTTTCATTTAATTCCTTGCTAATTTCCTTCGCCTGCTCATCAATGCTTGTCTTTGTTGCGGCCTCTCCGGCAAGCTGGGCATTGATGGAAGTCACATGAAAGCTTTCATCCGGTAGGTATGGCAATGACTCCTTCATTATTTCTTTAAAAATCGGTACCACATTAGATGAGCTCGAGCTTGGCAGATAATGTTCACGGTCTGTTTGGTCATAACCGATCCAGATGGCCCCGACAATGTTCCGTGTATATCCGACCATCCACTGATCCTTCGTACCGCTGACATCACCGAATGGGAGCTGAGTTGATCCTGTTTTTCCGGCGATTTCTACACCAGGGATATGGGCACGCTTGCCTGTCCCGGTTTCCATCACATTCAACAACATGGAGGTCATCTCGTCAGCAACCTTTTTAGATGTTACCTTTGTTGTTTTTACCTCCCGTTCAGCGATAATGTTCCCTGTTGGCCCGACGATTTTCGTAATTAAGTGGCTATCCTGCCGCTTGCCGCCATTTGGAAAAGCGGTAAACGCATTTGCCATTTGCAGCGGTGAAACCCCTTTACTCATGCCGCCAAGGGCGATGGCCAGATTTTCGTCTTCCTTTTCCAGAGGAATGCCAAAACGTTGTAACGCATCCAAGCCTTTATTTAAGCCAATTTCATTTAAGAGCCATACAGCGGGAACATTTAACGATTCTTCCAGGGCTTTGTACAGTTGTACCTTTCCTTGAAACGTCTTCGAGAAATTTTCCGGTTTGTAATTTCCGAAGGTTGTTGGTTCATCGACAAGTTCTGACGAATAGTTATAGCCATTTTCCAGTGCAGGTGTATAGACAGCCAGCGGCTTGATCGTTGAGCCAGGCTGGACCCGTAACTGTGTCGCCCTGTTAAAGCCACGGAACACATGCTCACCTCTGCCGCCAACAAGAGCTCTGACACCGCCTGAGGCCGGATCCATCAGGACAGACCCGCTTTGAACGAGGGTATTTCCCTTTCCTCTTGGGAACAAAGAGTTTTTACTATATACTTTTTCAAGTCCGGCCTGCAGGTTTTGATCCATTTCCGTATAGATACGGTATCCTCTTGTTAAGATCTCTTCCTGGGTGACTCCATATTTTGAAATCGCCTCATTTAAAACCGCATCCACATAATAGGGATATTTTCGCTCGACAAAGCTGCCGCCGCCATCGTTTAGTGAAATCTTTTCTTTCTTTGCGGTTTCGACCTCTTGGGCAGAAATGAATCCAAGCTCCTTCATTTTTCCTAAGACAACATTTCGTCGTTTTATCGCTAAATCATAGTTTTTGTAAGGATCCAGATAGTTTGGCGCATGGAGGAGTCCCGCAAGCATGGCTGCCTCACTTACACTTATATCCTTGACATCTTTATTAAAATATTTCTTCGAGGCATTGGCGATTCCCCAAGCACCGCTGCCAAAGTATACCTGGTTGATATACATTTGCAGAATTTCCTCTTTTGTATAAACCTTTTCAATTTTAACAGCTAAAAATAATTCCTCGGCTTTTCGTTTATAGGTGCGCTCTGGTGAAAGCAGGGCATTTTTTGTCAGCTGCTGTGTTAACGTACTGCCTCCGCCCGTGATTCTTCCGGCAAACAAGTTACTGAAAAAGGCCCGGGCAATACCCTTCACATCAAAACCGCTATGCTCATAAAAACGTTCGTCTTCAATCGCGACAACGGCATTCGGAACATATTTAGGCAATTCCGCTACTTTTACTCCTTTCGTCCGATTGGTAGCAACATTGCTCGCCACCTTGCCGCCTTTATCATAAATGACCGTCGGCTGGCTTAGGCCTTCTTTCAAGGATTCCACATTTGCCCTTGTTGCCAGCCAGCCAAAATAAAGGATGGTCCCTAATAGTACGACAAGTAGGATTAATAAAATAATTTGAGTCAAGTGTTTCTTTTTCCAAAAACGAATAATCATATCTCGAAATGGATGTAATTTCTCCATAGTATCTCCTTACTTTCAAAAGGAATTTTTGCTTAACCTATTATAAATTTTCTTGCAAAAAAAACCAACAAATGTGTATTAGCCTGATGACGGAAGGACTCAAAAATAATGGAAAAAAAGGTAAAACTGTGATAATCGTGGACAACCATTTCCTTGGCCAAGCATATGTTAATAGAAAGAAAATTTAGCATACAGGAAAGGGATGGGAGAATGATTAACTGGAAAGTTCGGTTTAGAAATCGAAACTGGGTCATCGCGTTTGTATCACAGCTTCTCATTGTAGCACAAATGGTGTTAGCAGGTTTAAATACAATGGGTTTAGTTGACTTTCAACTAACAGATGCAATCCAAAGCTCGATTTTAACGTTTGTGAATGCCGTGTTTGTTTTATTGTCCATGTTAGGAATTGTACAGGATCCAACAACAAAAGGCTATGGAGACAGTGTAAGGGCCCTAAAATATAAGGATCCGAATTAAACAGAAGGTCAGGTTCAATTGGAGCCTGACTTTTTCAATTGTGTAGAAAATTTCTTTACTTTAGATACATAAATTGGTTAACTAGGTAAATAGACTATAACTTCCGAGGGTATTTCATATGAATAAAATGAAAAATTATATTGGTCAATTTCATCCGATTGTATGGGTGTTATTAATTGGTACTGTATTAACAAGATGCTCCGCCTTTATGACGCTGCCATTCCTATCAATCTATTTATCGCGGCATATGGACATTTCTCCGATTATCATTGGCTTAACCGTTGGGATGAGCCCATTAATGGCAACTGCAGGGGGTTTCATTGGCGGCCATTTATCAGACCGCTACGGACGAAAGCCGGTGATGCTAATCTCACTATTTATGTTGGCCTTGGTCTATTACGGGTTTACCATTGCAACAGGGCAAGGCTGGTTTATCCTCTTCAATGCACTTAACGGGCTTTGTACATCATTCTTTGAGCCGACCTCCCAAGCCTTAATGGCAGATGTGAGCAGTAAGGAAAAGCGGATGAAGATTTATTCATTACGCTATACGGCCATGAATATCGGGGCATCCGTTGGTCCATTGATTGGTGCCTATTTGGCCAATACCTCTGCAAAACTATCATTTGGCATAACGGGTACGACGTATTTACTCTATGGGATTGTGTTGGTTTACTTTATGAATAAATTGATTATTCAACCTGAACAGCAACAAAGCAAAAAGAATGTATCGTTTGGTGATGCATTTCGGATTGTTAAAACGGATAAGGCGTTACGGTATTTAATTATTGGGATTATTTTGGTCAATATGGGGTATGTGCAAATTGATTCCAATTTACCGCAAATTTTAGAGGGATCGCTTGAAAACGGTGTAGTCATATTTTCCATGCTCATTACCATTAATGCCTTAATGGTTGTTTTTCTGCAAATGCCCATAAGCTATGTGGCGGAAAAATTCAGAGTAATGCAGGTCATGGTGGTTGGTGCCATGTTTATGGCTGCCGGATTAATCGGCTTTAGCTTTGTTGACGGCTGGGTTACGGCTGTTCTTGCCATGGTATTATTGACATTTGGTGAAATTTTGATCTTCCCGTCAAACAGTATGATGATTGATACACTTGCACCGGAGCATGTGCGCGGCACCTATTTTGGCGCAGCTCAATTCCGCAAAATTGGAAACTTTCTTGGACCGATTTTTGGCGGATTTCTACTCAGTCATTACCACGGTCAAATCATGTTCTTGGTGGTTTCGATTATCACCCTCAGGAAGCATCATCTTCTTTACAGCCGGGAATAAATCAAGAGTAACAACCGCCGGAAAGGCTGTTTAGCTATACAACATTCAGATTTAACCAATTTTTACCCACATATTGGTAATTTATTGCTATAATAGAATGGAAGAACTGAAGATTGATCGTAATTCTTTACTGATTTATCATGCAGGATAAATCGTATCCTTTTGCAAAGGAGTTCTCGACATGTCGCATTGGATTACCATGACTGTCCTTTCTTTCGCCATCCTGATGGTGTTAGAGGGAAGGAACCTATTATGGCTGGAATCGCATTGTATACGGTCCGAACATTGAAGCAAGAAGAAAGTGGAAGAATAGAGGAATGACGATGATTAGGTTCTTTAAGCGAAAACAAGTGATCGAAGTGGATCAAAGCAATGAAGAAAAGAGCTCGCATTTTTAACTAAATGCCGAGCTCTTTTTCATTTTGCTCCCACTACATTTAATTCGCTGGCGGATTACTTTGTTGTTTTTTCTTAATATAAGAAAACATGGATTTCAGAAGAAAAATGGTAATAAAAAATATCACAATCACATATTCTGCCGGTTCCATGACCCGAAAAGGATTGATCGTTTTCCAGAAAATACCTTTAGCAGTAATGCCCATCAGTAAGTCTAAAAAAATCATTAGCGATAACATCCCGACTGCCAATAAAAGAGCGACAAAAAATTGTTTCAATCGATTCACCTACATTCCAGATTATACTTATGTTTGCATCCGTAGAATTCCCTATGCAGAAAGATTCATGGTAAAAATGGATATTACAGATGACGTTGGGTAAAATAGCCAAAAGGAATTTGATGAAATGAGGTGGAGCTTGTGTCGATTTTATCAAATATGTTGAAAAAGAAACAAAAAAAGAGACAAAACGATAATTACCGGCAACAGCAAGATCCTCAAAAACCGGAAGAATTATCCATTCTCAGGAATTATCAAGACAATTTAAACAGAATTAAAGGTGAGTTGGGAAACAGTACGGATCTGGCTTTCCGCGAATTTCAATTTAACCGGATCAAAGGGTTATGTATTTATATGGATGGCTTAGCGGACCAAGAAATGGTCAGTGACTTTTTTATGGAATCTTTATTTAAAGGTGATATCGACCTTACACTTCATGATGCCTTTCAATGTTTAGCTGATAAGGTGGTAAGTATAGGGAATATTCAGATTATAACGGAATGGAATCAAATTTATGATAATCTCCTGTACGGAAATTCCTTGTTTTTTTTAGATGGCTATTGCAAAGTAATAAGCGTCGAAACAAAAGGGTGGGAAAAGCGCTCGATCACCGAACCTTCCACCCAATTATCGATTCGCGGTCCAAAGGATTCCTTTACAGAAACGCTACGAACAAATACCGCTTTAATCCGCAGAAGAATTACAAGTCCAAATTTGTGGTTAGAGACAATGAAAATTGGCAAGGTATCACAAACGGATGTAGGAATTATGTATCTGAAAGGAATTGCGAATGAAAAAATTGTTCAAGAGGTAAGGGAACGATTAAATAGAATTGACATAGATTCCATCCAGGCCTCAGGCTATATTGAACAGTTGATAGAAGATCAATCCTGGTCAACCTTTCCGACTACGTATCATTCGGAACGTCCGGATGTTATCTCATCACATATTCTCGAAGGACGGGTTGCGCTGCTTGTGGACGGGACACCGTTTGTTGTATCTGCTCCGGCAATTTTTATTCAATTTTTTCAGGCTCCGGATGATTATTATTCACGGTTTGATATCTCAACGGGAATCCGGTTATTAAGAATATTGTCCTTCTTTATTGCTTTAATTGGGCCGGCATTATATATTGCGATGACCACCTTTCACCAGGAGATGATCCCAACTTCGATGGCAATTGCGATTGCAGCCCAACGTGAAAATGTTCCATTCCCTGCATTTATTGAAGCATTAATCATGGAAATTCTCTTTGAAATTTTAAGGGAGGCCGGCTTGCGTTTACCAAGAGCGGTTGGGCAGGCTGTTTCGATTGTCGGCGCCCTTGTGATTGGTCAAGCTGCAGTCCAGGCAGGGATTGTGTCACCTGTTATGGTTATCGTTGTCTCGCTAACGGCGATTGCCAATTTTGCAACACCAAGCTTTGCCATGGCGATTGCGGCAAGATTAATCCGCTTTGTCCTAATGGGTTTAGCGACGGTATTGGGTTTCTATGGGATCATGTTAGGCCTGATGTTTATGGCGATTCATTTATGCTCACTAAGGTCATTTGGGATTCCTTACATGATGCCATTAGCACCATTTAATATTCATAATCAACAGGATGTGTTTGTCCGCTTTCCGATCTGGGCAATGAAAAACAGACCGATGTTTATTAGTAAAGGAAATATCGTAAGATCTGGGGGGAACCAAAAACCAAGCCCACCGAAACCGGAGGACAATAATCAATCTTCCAACGGTGAATCATGATGAGAAAAGTAGTTGTGCGCTCTTTCATGTTTGTCCTTTTACTGCCAATCTTAAGCGCCTGCTGGAATCAAAAGGAATTGACCGATTTAGCCTTTGTCATGGCAATCGGAGTTGACAAGGGGGAAGAGAAAAAGTTTAATGTTTCCTTCCAAATTGTGAATCCCGGAAATGTGTCATCCGGTCAAAATGGCGGGGGGCAGGGTTTGCCAATTGCTGTTTATAAAAGTTCAGGGGATACCCTTACGGAAGCTGCCAGAAATGCTACAAAACAAATTTCGCGCCGGTTGTATTACTCCCATACGAACCTAATTGCGGTAAGTGAAGATATTGCAAAGGATGGGCTACTTTATATAATGGATGCATTGGATAGGGATCCAGAGTTTCGAACGACCACCCAGCTTGTTGTCACGAGAGACACTTCTGCGGAGGTATTGGTTGCATCCCTTGCCAATCTTGATAAAATGCCTGTTAATAAGATTACCAAAGAGATTAAAGCAACAGAAGCGATGTTAGGAGAAAATACGAGTATCAATATCGACGATTTCCTGGCCGGACTTGTTAGTGATGGCAAAGAGCCGATTGTCAACGGCTTTAAATTGACCGGTAATGATAAAATGGCTGGGGAACTCAAGGATTTGCAGCATACAAGGGCAGATTCGGTGCTGAAAGCAGATGGTTTAGCTGTTTTTCGAGAAGGAAAATTAGTAGGCTGGATTGATAATAATAACGCACGCGGAGTAATCTGGATTTTGGATCGGTTGAAAAGCACGGGTGTAAACGTTACATGGAAAGGAAAAAAAAGTGCCATAACTGTGTCTCCTATCCGAAGTAAAACAAGGGTTTCGGTTAAGATTTTGAAGGGAAACCCCGTCATCTATATAGCAATTGAAAATGAGGGCTGGGTGAGCGAGGCAAATACTGATATCGATTTAACTGATCCAAATGAAATATTGAAAGTTGAAAAGCTAACTGGACAGGAAATCAAGCGGGAAGTTTTGTCATCAGTGAAAAAAGCACAAAAAATGAAGAGCGATATTTTTGGGTTTGGTGAAAGACTTCACAGGAAGAATCCAACCCTTTGGAACCAACTGAAACCCAATTGGAATGACCATTTCGCTGAGCTTGAAGTGCATGTAAAGGTTGATTCGTATATCCGCCGTGAAGGGATTCGCACTAAGCCGTTTTGGTCTGATCTTAATAATTGACCCTGGGAAAAGGGGATAACAGAATGGAAAAGGCAAAAATCAAAGCATCCCAATTGTTTATACTAGTGGTCTTATTTGAAATGGGCAGTGCTCTTCTATTTATTCCCGGATTTCAAGCAAAACAAGACGCATGGCTTGCTATTTTGTTAGGCTTAGCTGGCGGATTGGCGTTAGTTCTCATTTACTACCGGCTATATACGTATTACCCTGATCTCCCATTTACGAGTTATGTTCAGGAAATTACCGGGAAATGGATTGGCAGGCTGCTTAGCCTATTGTATATCATCTATTTTATGTACTTTGCTACAAGGGTATTGCGTGATTTTGGTGAGTTGTTAACGACAACCATATATTTCAATACCCCACTCATCGTTATCAATTCGTTAATGATGCTGACGATTATTTATGGTGTCCATAAAGGGATTGAAGTGATTGCAAGAATGGGGGAGCTGCTTTTCGGTGTCATTTACCTTATGGCATTTGCCGGTGCCGGTCTCATTTTATTTTCAGGAATCATTCATCTTGAATATCTGCAACCAATGCTAGAACATGGATGGAGGCCAATCTTCATCGCATTTCTTAGGGAAACAAGTGCACGGCCGTTTGGAGAAATGGTTGTCTTTTGCATGCTGCTTCCCTATTTAAATGATCAAAAAAAAGCGAAAGCCGCTTGTTTGGGCGGGATCATCTTAGCAGGAATCAATGTGGCAATTACAGCTGCTATTAATGTCGCGACGTTAGGGGTAGATTTATTTCTGCGCTCCAATTTCCCCTTGCTCACTACGATTGGTAAAATTCAATTGGCTAATTTTATTGAGCGGCTGGACGTATTATTTATCATTTATTTAGTTATTGCCGGGTATTTTAAAATTTCGTTGTTTTTTTATGCGGCAGTAATCGGAGCCACAGACCTTTTTAAGTTTAAAACTCATCAGAAGCTGAGTTTTCCGTTTGGATTAATTATCCTTTTTGCGTCGATTACAATTGCCTCGAATTATGCAGAACATCTTAAAGAAGGATTAGAGACGGTGCCCATTTATGTGCAATGGCCATTTCAAATTATCATCCCATTTATCTTGCTGGTCATTGCCTTTTTTCGTAACCGAAAGAAACAAATAACAAGCTCTTAAAGAAGCCTGTTCTTATTGATTGACCCTGGGAAAAGGGGATGAAGTAATGGAAAAGGCAAAAATCAAAGCATCCCAACTGTTTATACTTGTGGTCTTGTTTGAAATGGGAAGTGCTATTCTTGTGGGTCTCGGGGTATCAGCAAAACAAGACGCATGGATCGCCATGTTATTAGGCTTAGCCGGCGGTTTAGTCTTATTTCTCGTTTATTATCAGCTATATAAGTATTACCCTGATCTCCCATTTACAAGTTACGTACAAAAAATTACTGGGAAATGGATTGGCAGGCTGCTGGGCTTGTTGTATATCATCTATTTTCTATATTGTGCGTCAAGGGTATTGCGTGATTTTGGTGAATTGTTAACAACCACTATTTATTTTAATACACCGCTCATTGTAATAAATTCCTTGATGATATTGACGATTATTTATGGTGTTCATAAAGGGATAGAAGTGATTGCAAGAGTAGGGGAGTTATCTTTTGGCATCATCTACCTTATGGCAATTGCCGGCTTCAGTCTCATATTATTCTCGGGAATCATTCATCCTGAATTTCTTCAACCAATGTTAGAAAATGGATGGAAGCCCGTGTTAATCACGTTTATTAGGGGAACAATCACTTTTCCGTTTGGGGAAATGGTTGTCTTCATTATGCTGCTCCCCTATATAAATGATCAAAAAAAAGTAAAAGCGGCCTGTATGGGCGGAATGATCTTGGCGGGTATTAATGTGACGATAACAGCTGCCATCAATGTTGCTACACTAGGGGTAGACTTATTTCAGCGCTCGAATTTTCCTTTGCTTACCACGATTGGGAAAATTCAACTTGCTAATTTTATTGAACGGTTGGATGTTCTATTTGTCATCTATTTAGTCATTGCCGGATATTTTAAAATTTCGCTGTTTTTCTATGCAGCGGTGATTGGGACTGCAGATATATTTCGGTTTAAAAATCACCAGAAGCTGAGTTTTCCTATTGGATTCGTTATTTTGTTTGCTTCGATTACGATTGCCTCGAATTATGCAGAACATATTCAAGAAGGGTTAAGAGTGGTACCGGTATATTTGCACTGGCCATTTCAGATTATCATACCGTTCCTATTACTTATCATTGCCATTTTCCGCAATCGAAAGAAAAAAACAACAAGCTCATCATAAATGAGATTGTTGTTTTTTTGTGTGATCCTGACTGATTGGCAAAGATAGGTGAACTGTGGTTCCTTGATTCTTTTGACTTTCAAAACGAATAGACCCTTTGTGTGATTGAACGATTTTAAAGCTTACTGTCAGACCTAAGCCCGTCCCTTTTTCCTTTGAAGAGTAAAATGGTTCGCCAATCTTCTCTAATCTTTCCTTTGAAATTCCGCAGCCGTTGTCTTTCACGGTAATGAAAACCTGACTATTCTCTGACAGTTCCACCCCAATTGCAACGGTGCCGCCCTTGAACGATGCTTCAATTGCATTTTTAATAATATTGATAAATAATTGCTTAAGCTGATTTGGTTCGCATTCAAGATAAATCTCTTCCTCAGGAAAAATAGACTCGATTTGAACATTATAATAAATCGCTTCGGTTCTTAATAACGAGATGACATCATTCAAGAGCTTCTGAATGGCTGCACTTGTAAATTTAAGATGCTGTGGTTTCGCAAGCAGAAGGAGCTCGTCAACAATGTGATTGATTCGATTTAATTCGTCTAACATGATTTGATAATACAACTGATGCTGCCCGTCATCTACTTTTAAAAGCTGAACAAAGCCTTTTAAAGAGGTAAGGGGGTTGCGGATTTCATGGGCAACACTGGCAGATAATTCACCGACAACTGAAAGTTTTTCTGTTCTCCGTAAACGTTCCTCCGTTTTCCTTAAGGTGGTGACATCCCTGCCATACCCAATGATTCCGGTGACATTACCATCAATGATGATGGGGAGTGATGTACATTGTAATGTGATTGCTTTCCCAGACGCATGTGGGATGTTTATCTCATACATAACCGGCTTTACCTCTTCAACAACAATGGAAATAAAGCGCGGCAAGAATCTTTTATAATTTTTCGGTATAATGTCTTTTACATTCTTCCCAATAAACTCTTCCCGGGTGAGACCTGTGATGACATCAAAATGCGGGTTAAGATTGGTGATCTTTCCATCCAAATCCAGCATATAAACAATATCCGGACTATATTCAAAAAGTGATTTATATTGCTGCTGGCTTTCGGCCAATTGTCGAGCCATTACCTTTTTTTCAGTAATATCCCTTCCGATAATTACTAAACCTTGTCTTGAACCATCGGCATGGAAAAGCGGTACTTTAATGGTATCAAATATTTTCACTGAACCATCAGGAACGGGAAGGAACTCCTCAATACGGGTAATTTCACGATTTTTCCATGTTTCTTCATCAGAAATCTCACAGTATCTGAGAGCATCAGCATAGTAGTCCGAATACTCAGCTAATTCCGAATCCTTTTTGCCGCGATAATCGACATGTTCAAGCTGAAACAATTGCAAGCCAAAATCATTCGCTTCAATCCATCGTCCTTCGCCGTCTTTGAAATTAACAAAGTCAACCATGGAATTGATTAACGTGGATAACCGGTTCTGATCTTCTCGGGATTCCGATAATTCTTGCTTCTTATTAAGGAAAAAATAGATAAATCCTCCTGTGACAACTACATAAAAAATTTCTTTCGAGCGCTCTACAAACGGTATAAAGGAAGCAGGGACAAGCTGTTGAATTAAATAATTTGATCCGTATATCCAAATAAAACTAGTGATAAGATAAAGGATAACTAGCTTTTTTTTCTCCATTGAATATCTCCAGTTCTTTCAAGAAAACGATGTGTCCTTGAATAGTTGAAAATGATTTACTTCTATTGTATATAGTACTAGATATTGAATTATATTGGAATAAAGCAATCTGAAAAATAAAAAAGGCAGTGGAAATTGTGAGAGCAAATTCACTGCTTTTCTTTAGCTATATAATTCGTTTTCCCAGGATTAGCAAATCCCTTTCAATCCCATCCAATTCGGCTACATTTGGGAGGTGGGCCCACTTTTCAAATCCAAAGCTGTTGAAAAGTTTAATACTTGGTTCATTATGTCCAAAAATAAATCCAAGTAGAGTCTTGATTTCAAGCCTTGGGCAGGCATCAATTGCTTTTTGGATAAGAAATTTTCCAAGCCTCTTTCCGCGGAATTCTTGATGAATATAAATACTGATTTCTGCGGTATGTTGATATGCGGGTCGCCCGTAAAACGATTGAAAGCTTACCCACGCGCAAATCACGCCATTTGATTCTACGACCCATAGTGGACGAAAAACAGGAGAATGATTGTTGAACCATTGCATCCGGCTTTCTACCGATACTGGCTCTAAATCGGCTGTAACCATTCTGTCAGGAATCGTTGAATTATAAATTTCAATTATAAGTGGCATATCATGTATTTCTGCATCCCTGATGGTGAAATCTTCAAACATCGTTTTACTCCACTCCAATAAATCATGATGGTTATGGTTTTAATATTATAGGGCAGAGGGATCAATTACAATAAGAAATTTCAGTCATTTTGGAAAAAGAAAGACCCTTTCTCGAAATTGCATCGAGAAGGGGCCATTTTTCGTTTCTATGCCAAGACTTCTACCAGCGATGTGCCTTGGCATTGCTCCTTAAGATGATTGTGTTTTGCGTCATTTGCGTCTGCCCGTTCACCTGTGATTTTTGGCGTTTCGGCCGTGTAAAGGGGTGGTGAAATAACTCAGAGTGCGGATCTAAATGATCTTTGTAGCTCATCTAAAATCACCTCATCATAGGATACTTTGAAACGATGATATTCTGAATGAATATCACTCTTATCATTTGTAAAAAGATGAGGAATTAAACTAGGAAGATAAATAAAACTTTTGTTATCTGAAATTTCAGAATAAAATTGTGGTAACATTCCAGCCGGTAGGGATTTTTTGAAGCGGTCCCGCAAATAAAGTGAAATGAGGTGCTAGACAATTGTTTAAAGATTTAATAGGCAAACAATCGAGTAAGGTGAAAAATGTCGTTGAAAGGGGTGCCGTCAAGAAATTTGTGGAAGCCATCGGCGACCTTCATCCTATCTATTTTGATGAGGATACTGGAAGACTTTCCAGATATAAAAACAATCTTGCACCACCGAC
The DNA here is from genome assembly GCF_049463095.1 of Neobacillus sp. 19. Classification (NCBI taxonomy): domain Bacteria; kingdom Bacillati; phylum Bacillota; class Bacilli; order Caryophanales; family Bacillaceae; genus Neobacillus; species Neobacillus sp. 19. The sequence continues at coordinate 15,495 of NZ_JBMPZU010000043.1, forward strand.
ACCGACATTCCCAAGGGTATTGGACTATGGTGTGATCGAAGGCTTTCATCTGCCAGATAAAGGATTGATCCACGGCGAAGAATCATATCATTATGAAAGACCATTAATGGTTGGCGAGGAAGTTTATTGCTATTCCATCGTAAAAAAGTATTCAGAGAAAAAAGGCAGCTTTGGCGAAATGGGATTCCTTGTACTTGAAAGCTTTGGTGAAGACTTAGATGGGAACACCATTTTCAGTTCCATCTCAACGATTGTCATCTCTGAAGCTGTAAAGAGGGGGATGGAGAAGTGAGTATACTTTCACAGTTAAAGGTTGGAGAGCCGGTAAAAGAAATTCAGCTTGAGCCTGTCTCTAGAATGGATCTGATTAAATATTCCGGTGCCTCCGGTGATTTTAACCCGATTCACACGATAGATGAAGAAGCGAGAAATGCAGGCCTGCCGGGAATCATAGCCCATGGCATGTGGACGATGGGGAATTTAGCGAAGCTGTTTACCGATTATTATGAGGATGGATTTATTCAGGATTACTCGATTCGCTTTAAAGGCATGGTATTTTTGAATGACGTGATCACGCTTCAAGCGACATTAAAAGAAAAGCAGGACAACAAACTACACTTTCAAGTCCAAGCGGTTAACCAACAGGGGAAGGTAGTGTTAAAGGGTGAGGCAGTCTTTCACCAATATAAAATGGACTGACCAACAAATATTGATGAATTTTTTTAGGGGTGGAAATTTCGTGCATGTGAAGCAGCTGTTTGATTTAACGGTAAAGTTGCGATTGTCACAGGAGGCGGCAGAGGGCTTGGACTGCAAATTGCCGAGGGTTTTGCGGAAGCAGGGGCAAACGTGGTCGTATGTTCAAGGAGAGTGGAAGCCTGTGAGGAAGTATGCGCAGGATTGAAGAAGCTCGGAGTTGAGAGCATGGCGTTAAAATGTGATGTCACCAACCCGGAGGACGTTAGAAATGTGGTTGAGCGAACAAGGGAGAAGTTTGGCCGGATCGATATTCTTGTGAACAACAGCGGTGCATCATGGGGAGCCCCGGTGGAGGAGATGCCGTTAGAGGCCTGGCAAAAGGTGATGAATGTGAATGTCACGGGCACTTTCCTCATGTCACAGGCAGTCGGAAAAGTAATGCTTGAGCAGAAATCCGGAAAAATAATCAATATTGCCTCTGTGGCCGGCTTAAAAGGCATCAACCCGAAATATATGAATGCCATCGGATATAACGCCAGTAAAGGTGCAGTGATCACATTTACAAAGGATTTAGCAGTAAAATGGGGGCCGAAAGGAATTTATGTGAATGCGATTGCCCCGGGCTTTTTTCCAACGAAAATGTCTAAAGGCATTCTTGAGCATGGCGGTGAGGCCATACTTGAAGGAACCCCACTGCGGAAATTTGGCTCGGATACCGACCTAAAGGGGGTTGCATTATTTTTAGCAGCACCGGCATCAGATTTTGTGACCGGAGAGGTCGTGGTTGTTGATGGCGGGGCGCATGCGATGTAAATGAAATCAGCTATTTCACAATAGAGAAGGGGTATTCGCTGATTGGATCGGGGTATCCGCCAATAGCGGAAGTTTATCCGCTGATAGAAGGGGTGACCTGACAGTAAACGTAGCCTATCCGACAGTAAAGCGGTCTCATACGACAGAAAAGCAACTTCAACCGACAGTTACCAAAGCTTATGCGACAGTAACCCCCCTAGGTAACAAATAAACGCCAAGCTCATCAACCTGACGTTTACCATTTATATTTCAATCATATCTAGCTATTTCTTAAAATAACAATGTTCACTCGGCGATTGGCTTGTTTATGCTCTGCCGTATCATTCGGAAAGAGGGGCTTATACTCCCCATACCCAACAAATTGCAGTCGTTCCTTGGCAACGTCTTTTGCTTCAAAATAATGAAGGACGCTCACTGCCCTAGCAGAAGATAGCTCCCAGTTTGATGGGTATTGCGCATTGTTAATTGGAACATTATCGGTATGACCTTCAATGCTGATTGGATTGGGCACCGTATTAATCAAAACAATAATAGAATCCAGCGTTTGGTTGGAGGTGTCCTTTAGAATTGCCTTTCCGGGATCAAAAAGAATGACTTCCTTAAAGGTAATTTCCACTCCCCGTTTTGTATCTTGAAGGGTGACCCCCGCCTGTAAATGGTTGTCAGCGATGAATTTTTCAATTTTCCCCTTCAATTCTAAAAGCTCGGTCTCCTCCTTGCTTGGACCGGGAGCAGCACCTTGAGCAGGCTTCGGTTCTTTCACTTCTTGTTCGGGCAAATCTTTGTTTGGCGGCTGAACCGACAACCCGGCATTATGATTATCAATTTTCGTCCCGGTTAGTTCCGATTTAAAGGATTGCATGATCGACATGAATTTCTGTTTATCCACCGCACTTGAAGCAAATAAAACGATAAACAACGCCAGCAAAAGCGTCAAAATATCGGCATATGGAATCAGCCACGATTCGTCGATATGTTCTTCATGGTCATCGTCAAAATTTCTACGCTGTTTTCTCATGTGCTTTTTCCTCTGTCTTCTGATCAAGCTTTTTCCGTTCTTTTGGCGGGATATAAACCGTTAACTTTCGCTCTAATGCACTTGGCGAAACACCTTGATAAATCGCTAACAGCCCTTCAATCGTCAACAGCTTTAATTCCTGTTCCCGCTTGGAAAGCCGTTTTAATTTATTTGCCAGCGGGTGCCACAACACATAACCGGAAAAGATCCCGAGTAAGGTCGCGATAAAAGCGGCAGATATGGAATGACCCAGTTTTTCAACATTATTTAAATTTCCGAGCGATGCGACCAGCCCGATTACTGCTCCAAGAACCCCAAGTGTCGGGGCATATGTACCTGCTTGAGTAAAGATGAGCGCACCCGTCTTGTGGCGTTTATCAATAGCGGCCACCTCATCCAGCATCACTTCCTCAATGAAGTCTGCTTCATTGCCATCAATAATCATTTCCAATCCTTTTTTGAAAAAAGGATCCTTTGTCTCTCCGGCAATTTCCTCTAATGCCAGAAAGCCTTCCCGCTTCGCAACCTCCGCACATCTAACTAAATTGGTTGTTTGCTCTGCTTTTGATGGAAGTTTTGGTTCGAAAAAGGCGATTTTTAAGAGAGCAGGGAATTTTTTTATCTCACTTAATGGAAAGGCGATAAATAGTGCTGCTGCTGTGCCCCCAAAGATAATTAAAAACGCAGCTGGATTATTTAACGCCGACAACGTAGCTCCCTTTAAAATCATTCCAAATCCAATTGCTAGTAATGCAAGCAAAATTCCAATAATCGTAGACATGATTTTCTCCTTTAAAACTAGAATAAATAGATTTATAATGATATTGTACGTGAATCGGTAAAATTCGACAATTAGTTTTGAAAAATATCATTTTTTGATAGAGAGGGGACATGCCGTTTGAAGATTCAACCGAATCGTGGGGTGAACCAGGAACGGTTTTTTTCTATACGAGAAAAAGGAAAAGAAACATTGTCCTTTCATCATATTTTGCAAGAAAAACAAATGACGCTTTCTCAGGAAAGGCTTGAAACACTATTCAACGAGCTTGAGCAGCATGGCTCCCATTTAAGCCGCTCGCGGTCATTAAAAGATTTAATCGCTTACAAGCAGACCATCCAATCCTTTTTAAAAGAAGTTGCACAAAACAGTGTTGCCATCGAAGAACACACGGGCAGCTATCCAAACGGCCGGGAAAAACGGTTAAAGATGATTAAGCAAGTTGATCAACAGCTGCTTGAATTATCTGATTTAGTTTTGGAAAAGCAAGCTTCATCAATCGATTTGTTGGATAAAATGGGCGAGATTAAGGGGTTATTAGTGAATCTTTATTTATAGATAAGATAAAAGCGAGAGGGGCACGAGCATGCTTCGCGGGATTGAAACAGCGGCGTCGGGGATGATTGCGCTGCAACGAAAGCAGGATGCGTTAACAAATAATCTGGCCAATGCCGAAACACCCGGCTACAAGCAGGATGCCAGTCCATTTCGGGCGTTTCCGGATTTGCTATTAGAACAAATACATAATCAAAAACTTGAACCAGGTAAAAAAATTGGAACCCTTACGACGGGTGTCTATAACCAAGAAACATTAGCCTTATTTACCCAAGGCAGCCTTTTTAGTACAAACAGGTCCTTGGATGTAGCGATTAACGATTCGCTGCTTGCACCGATTGTATCCAATAATAAATCGATAAAACCGGCAATCCTGTTCGCTGTGCAAACAGCTGATGGCGGTTTTCACCTTACGAGAAACGGTAATTTTTCTGTCAATGCGAGCGGGCAGCTGATAACCGCCTCAGGTGATTTGGTTTTAGGACAAAATGGGGCGCCGATTTCTGATCCCGAATTAGCTTCAGGCAATGTCGCCATCAGCGAAAACGGTGAAATCATCCTCCATCCAAATGGCGCCAGCCCCGCCAAAAGTATTGGCTCGCTAGGATTGGTTGTCGTGAATGATCCAGCAAAACTTGTAAAAGAAGGCAATGGTTTGTTTACGATTGAAGGAGGAAATCCTTCGATGATTGCGCAAACGGTGCCGAGCGGTGTGCAATTGCAGCATAAAATGCTCGAACAATCGAATGTCGATCTTGGTCAGACGATCACAGAAATGATGGCGAATATCCGCCTGTATGAGGCAAACCAAAAAGTACTCCAAGCATATGATAAAACATTGGAACAATTAAATACTGTGGGAAGGGTATAAATCGAATGAATACATCCTTATATATTGCCTCTACAGGAGTCAAAGCCTATCAAGGAAAACTAGATACGATTGCCAATAATATCGCCAATGTCGAAACGACAGGCTATAAACGCAGGGAAGCCAATTTTTCTGATAATCTTGCAGTCTCGATTCAAAATCAACTTGAACAGCAAAAGGAAGTCGGACGGTCGTCACCTCCGGGCATTCGAACGACGTTTGGTTCAAGAATCGCCGCAACATCACTTGACACAACCCAGGGGCTAACGGTTGAAACAAATAATCCGTTCGATTTCATGATTGTTGGCGGCGGTTATTTTCAAGTCCAGCGCACAACCGGTAATACGACGGAAACCTTATTTACTAGAAACGGTGCTTTTCAGCAAAAGCCGATTGGCAATGGCCGTTTTCAGCTCGTTAATTCCCAAGGGGATGTGCTCCTTGATCAAACGGGAAGACCGATTGAGTTATCAAACGCTGAAAATTTTCATGTACAGAATAACGGTACGATTACAGGTACGGGTCAGAAAATAGGAATTGTGACGATTCAAAACCCTCAGCTGTTAACGGATGAAGGCGGTGTTTCCCGGCTCAGCGGCTCTACTGTTTCATTAGCCAATACGGTTCAATTGCAACAAGGATTTCTCGAATCGGCCAACGTTGATTTAACGAAAGAAATGACAGATATGATTAAGGCGCAGCGAGGATTACAAGCAAATGCCCGGTCCCTCGGCTATGCTGATCAAATGCTTGGAATGGCTAACGGAATAATGAGGTCATAAAAAAACGCTCGCATCATTATGCGGGCGTTTAACTAAAATTGTTATTGTGCTGCTTTCCTCATAAACGAGGTTAATTTTTTTTGTAACTTGTCCTCCATGCCAGAATTGAGAAAAATAAATTTGATCCCATATTGGTCTCGATTCGAGGCAACGGATTGATTTCTTTTTACCATACCTTCAATTAAAAAAGTTTCATCACCGAGAGTAAAATAAATCAATAACAAGGATTTTAATGCTAGTGAATCAGGTTTGGTCTCAATTCTGATCCCACTTGCACTGATATCGCAAATCATAGCTGCCTCTCTGGATGAAGAATAGAGTGGCTGAATATTACACATTTTATTATTAACGTATAATCGATAGGCTTGCCGCCTCTCGATACTTTGCGTTTGTGTGTCGGTTTTTGTTTTTCTCGTATTCTTCATATTCATTACAAGCATCATTGCAATGATAAGAATAAGGACCAATGAGAGTGCAAGCAGTATGTACATGTAATGTCATCCCCTGAAATCGTTTTCTAGTAAAATAGTACCATTAAAAACAATAGAATAAAAGGATAACTTTTCCACTAATCATTTTCATTCAACCTGCCGATACATTAAAATAGAGAGAATGACGCGAAGGAGCGGACCCTTATGAAAATCAATAATATCAATCAAATTAACAGGATCGGTGCAGCCTACAATGCCTATCAAAAAAATAATGAACAGCCTAAAAAAGCCAATGAAGAGAGACAGGCAAAATTTGAACAGGTAGAATTATCCAGTGAGGCACAAAAACAGCTTCAGCAGCAAAAGTCGGAAAAAATTGCGCAATTGAAGCAGCAAATTGCGAATGGTACGTACCAAGTGGACAGTGAAAAAGTCGCTGAAAAAATGCTGGCATACTGGAAGTCAGGAGCAAAAATCGATGAATAAGCTGACAGAGGTTTTGCAAGTATTGGCAAACCTTCATGAAACCTTACTTGAAACAGCGAAAAAGAAACAGCAAATCTTAATCAGTGGTGAGATCAATCCGCTTTTAACGGTGTTAGCGGAAGAATCGAAGCTGATTAAAAAAATTCAGGAAGCGGATCGGGAGCGGACGGCGCTGAGCGGAAATCACGTTTCGTTATCTGAATTAATTGAACAAGAGCGGGATGGGACTGTTAAAGAGGAATGGAGCGCCCTAAACGCACATTTACGTTCGTTACTTGCTGAAATTGAACGTGTCAATCAAACGAATCAGCAATTAATCGAGCAGTCATTAACATTTACAAACTATATGATGGAACAGATGCTGCCAAAAGCGAATGGAGCTGGCGTATACAGTCCAAAGAAAGACGCGCAGGAAACGCTGGGTTCTGTTCGCTTTTTTGATGCAAAGGCATAGGGGTGAAAGAAGATGGGTTCGACTTTTGGAGGATTAGAAATCGGCAAGCGGGCAATTTTAGCCCAGCAATCGGCATTGAATACGACAGGGCATAATATCGCGAACGCCAATACGGTTGGTTACACTAGACAGGAAGCGATCCTAAATGCATCCAATCCATATGCATACCCAGGAATGAATAACAGTACAGCACCGCAGTCGATTGGAACGGGTGTGGAAGTGAGCGAACTGCGGCGAATTCGCGATCACTTTCTAGATCAGCAATACCGCAATTCCCAGCAGACAGCGGGCTATTGGGATGCTAAGACAAATGCACTATCAAGTTTAGAAGCGATGTTTAATGAACCGTCGGATGCCGGTTTAAGTATGACGCTTGACCGGTTTTGGGGCAGCTTTCAGGAGCTCGCGAAAAATCCTGATAGTCTGGCCATTAGAACCGTTGTCGCAGCGAATGGGAAAGCCGTAGCGGATAGCTTTCAATCGATTACACTAGGAATTGACCAGATAGAAAATGGTTTAAAGAATGATTTGACGTTAAAAGTAACCGATATTAATTCTTCAATAAAAGAAGTGGCGGCATTAAACAAACAAATTTCATTGATGACGGCAGCCGGCCAACAGCCCAATGATTTATTAGACAAACGGGATTTATTAATTGATAAGCTATCAAAATTAATGAGCGTCCACACTTCGGCAGGTCCAAATGGGGTAGCGATTCTTTCGGTTGGCGGCGTTGCGATTGTCAATGGAATGACAATCGGCACAGTTTCCGTCAACCCGCAAACGGGCGAGGCAATGATTAATGGGAATGCCGTTGCCTTAGAGGGCGGCGAAATGAAGGGTATCTTGGATACATTGACAGGTAGTATTCCTTCAATAAGAAAAAACTTAGATATACTGGCAGGTACATTCGCGAAACAAATGAATGACTCGCAAACGAGTGACGATGCTAGAAATCTGGATGATATCGCCGCGAAAACGCAGCTAGAAAAGGTGCCGTTTTTTGTTGATAAAGACGATCCAACCAAGCCGCCAAAAGATGCTGCTAGTATGATGGTGAATCCTAAACTTTTAGCATCACCTGGAAAAATAGCTGCTGCAAAGTCGGATTTAATTGGCGATGGTTCAAACGCAAAAGCAATGGCTGATTTGCAATTCCAAAAAATTAATATTAACGGCAGCCAGACAACAATCGGTGATTTTTATCTGTCGATTGTTGGTCAATTGGGACTTGATGTGAATGGAGCAAAACAGGCGAGTGATCGTGCAGATGCAGTGGCAACGCAGGCTGATAGCCGGAGACAATCGATTTCTGGCGTTTCGATTGATGAAGAAATGACCAATATGGTTCGCTTTCAACAAGCCTATAATGCGGCCGCGAAATATGTTTCAGCTGTCAATGATATGCTAGATAAATTGATTAATGGTTTATAAGATGAACGGTAGAAAGGAGGACGGAGTATGCGCATAACACAGCTTATGGTGACACGGCAATTTAACCAAAATCTGCAGCGGAACAATGCCTCAATAGATTCATTACGCCAGCAAATCGCTTCAGGGGTGAAATATGAAAAGATATCCGATAATCCGATGGCCGCCATCAAAGGATTGTCACAACGGTCTTCGATTATGCAGCTAGAACAGTATCAGAGCAATGCCGAGGACGGAATCAACTGGCTCACCGCTGCCGATGACGCCTTAGATCAAGCAACAAACGTCCTTCAGCGCATTCGTGAATTAACGGTCAAGGCGAGCAATGATACGTCAGACGTGGTCGACCGAAAAAGCATCGCCACAGAAATTCGCTCACTAAAAGACCAGCTCGGCAGTGTTGCCAATACCAACTTCATGGGAAAGTATCTTTTTTCAGGAATGGATCAGAGCAAGGCTCCATACAGTGATGACGAATTAAGCGATGTGGTTGCTTCCGGCATGAATTGGGACGTCGGCCAAGGGATGTCAGTGAGTGTGAATGTAAATGCCGAATCAGTATTTGGTTTTTCAGTGGACGGGAAAAACTTATTCCAAACCCTGGATTCATTGATTCAAGAATTAGAGGACGGTCAAAACCCTACTAATCTATTGGGTTCGCTAGATAAGCAGTTTGATAATGTAGTAAACCAACGAACGATTGTTGGTGCTAATCAGAATTTACTAGAGTCAGCTGTCAATAAACTAGACCAAGCCAGCTTGCTTCAGCAAAAAATGCTGTCAAAGGCAATAGATACAGATTATGCCCAGGCATATATAGAATTAACTGCTCAGGAAACAGCTCTAAAGGCATCGCTTTCGGCAGGGGCGAGGATTATACAGCCGACATTGGTGGATTTTTTGAGATAAATCAAATAGTTGATAAAACTCGCTTTCTCTTTAGCGAGTTTTTTTGACGGCATTTTTAAGTATTTTATTTTTAAGGATAGACAACGGATGATCACATGCCGATACAAGTAAATAGAGAAAATTATAGCTAATGCAAAGGTGATCCAGATGATAATTAATCATAATTTAACTGCAGCAAACACTTTAAATAAAATGAATAAGCATGAAAAAGCGACGGCAAGTGCGACACAAAAATTATCTTCGGGATTACGAATTAATAATGCTGCCGATGATGCTTCTGGGATGGCCATCTCCCAGAAAATGAAATCACAAATTAGGGGACTTCAACAAGCGGAACATAATATTCAAGATGGAATTTCCCTTCTTCAAACAGCCGATGGAGGATTAGAACAGATTGAGAATCCGTTGCTGCAAAGAATGAGGGAACTCGCTATCCAAGCTGCAAACAGCACGTTAAGCAAAGAGGACCGTCAATCAATCCAAACAGAAATTGAACAAATTAAACAAGGGATCAATGACCTTGCAAATAACACAAACTTTAATGGGATCCCATTACTGAATCTGCCCGCAAAAAATATTAACCTACAAGTGGGTGCCGGATCAGGAGATACTATTAAAATAGAATTAACAGATGCCCGAACAACAACATTAGGTATAGATGCGGTGAAGGTAGATCCGATAGAAGAAGCAGAAAAAGCCATTGCAAACATCGATCTAGCTTTCGAAAAAGTTTTAAATGAGCGGACAAAATACGGTAGCTATCAAAATGGATTAGAGCATGTTCTAAACAATGTAGCAAATATGGTTTTTCATTTAACAGCTGCCAATTCACGAATTGAAGATGCGGATATGGCATTTGAATCAATGGAATTAGCAAAAAATAATATCCTCTTCCAAGCCTCCGGGGCAATACTAGCTCAAGCGAATAGCCAACCTAATTCGGTTTTACAGTTGTTGAAGCAATAGATAATACTAATTCGAGGCACTCTTTTGAGTGCTTTTTAAATGTATTGAGTTGTTGATTAGACAATATTCCTCAGAAAAATACAAAGTAAGATAAATTATTTCACATCTCCTCTATACAATTAAGAAAGCACTGTCGATACATAAATATAGAGAGGATGAAGTTCCTCATCACAAAAGGAGGGTACATAATAATGAGAATTAATCACAATCTTTCGGCAATGAACACCTATAGTCAATTAACAAGAAATGAAGCCGCACAATCTAAGTCTATGCAACAATTATCATCAGGTAAACGAATTAATAGTGCAGCAGATGATGCTGCAGGATTTTCTATTTCAGAAAAGATGAGAAATCAACTCCGAGGATTAGAACAAGCTTCTCGTAATTCTCAAGAGGGAATGTCTTTATTACAAACCGCCGATGGTGGTCTAAATGAAATACAAGATCAATTAACAAGAATGCGTGAATTAGTAGTTCAAGCCAAAAATGGTACTAACAATACTGAGGAAACAGATGCTATCCAAAAGGAAATTAATACACTAATCGATGGTATTCATTCAATTGCAACTGATACACAATTTAATGGACAGTCATTATTAAGTGGTACACTTGGGGCGAAAACAGCAACTGTAGGTGCAGATTTAACAAATGGAACAGGGAAATTTAAAATAGCAGATGTTACAGGTGCTGCAATTGGAAATGGATATAAAGTGGATACTAAAACGGCTGGAGAAATTACAGTTACAAATTCCACGGGTACATTATCCCAAACTATAAAAGTATCTAACCTTGCAACAGTTAATGTTGGAGACCAATATAATTTTGATAAATTAGGAATTAAATTGGAAGCGCAAAAGAATGATATATCAGGAGTTGATAGTGCTGCAGCTGGCGGGAAATTCGATGTAACAGGAAGCGGAATTTCCCTTCAAACTGGTGCAAATAGTGGTCAGAAACTTGATATTTCGATTAGCAGTGTAGACAGTAGTGATTTAGGTACTGCAGGAGGATTGAATATCCAATCTATTAATGTAAAAGATTTTACAACAAACAATTTTGCAACACAATTACAAGCAGTTGATGACGCAATTAAATTCGTATCAACTCAGAGAAGTCAAATTGGTGCTTGGCAAAATAGCTTACAACACACTGTAAATAACTTGGATGCACAAAATGAGAACTTAACTGCTGCAAGCTCACGTATCACCGACGTTGATATGGCAAAAGCTGTCATGGAAAACAGTAAAAACGGTATTCTTGCACAAGCGGCACAAGCAATGTTGGCTCAGGCGAATCAACAACCGCAAAGTGTTCTTCAGCTACTTCGTTAATAGAACAAATATACAAGGAGATTCTAGGGTTCCTAGAATCTCTTTTGTTATTAATATGGTATTTTTTTATGATCTATCTTAAAGCAAAGGTTAACAATATTACTGAAAGTTAATCCCGTAATTTTCTTGAAGAAATTTAAGGGGCACCAATGTTGTGGATTTAATGCTATTCTATAGACATTATTAGGAAGTGGATTCCTTAACGGTTCAATATTTTTTTTATAAAAATTTATGTAGGAATCATTGGAGATTATTAATTTGAGAAGATAAGGAAGAACATTCAGTTGTTTGTTAATTTCATATGTAGGCATAATAATAAATATATCGTTATGTAGATAAAGAGTTGATATCTTCGGAGGAGGCATTGCTACATCTTGATTAGGCTTTATTATTTTTCTTTTCATAGCAGGATGCATATAACGGCTTATTAATCTGTTAAAGTACAACATTTGTGTCTGATCATAGAGTAATAATCGGTTTTGACCGTCTTGTGAAAAGCGCAATGAAAATCTGTCGTATAATAAAGACTGAAGCTTTTGATTTTCATATGAGGAAAAATTATCGGTGGACAAAATAATTTTTCTATGAATGCCATTTTCTATTTTTAAATGACCATCATCCTGATACCACCATGCTAGCGATTCTTCAGTAAAATATGAATCAAGATAGTTAAAAGGGATTCGTTTTTTTCTTTTAGGATACCAAATCAAATCCAACTGTGTAATAATAGGACTTGTTTTTGACTGTACAAAGTAACATTCTGTAAAGCCTTTTTTTACACGAGGATCGTTTTTTCGGTAATATTTAGGTGGACTTAATGGAATAAAATCTTTTAATTGTTTATAACAATAATTCGCCCATTCAAAATCATCAACTTTATGGGTATATTGAAATCTCGGTTTTCTACCCACTTGCTTGGTAAAACTACCATCCCCGAGTAATTTTCCGCATATTTGTGAGTGTAATCTGCTATTAATGTCGGATTCCATGTTTCCATCTCCTTTTTATATAGAACCTATGTTCTTATTGTAACATAATATCAGATGAAATACTAAATATTTCAATTGAAATTACTCAACTTAATAACGAAAAATGCCGATACATGGTATTAGGTATTTAGAAAAAGAAATTATCTCATAAACCTATCATTATGTAATAGTTCTCAAAATGTAAAATAGTAAAATTCGCTTATATAATTTTTAATATTTCTTTCTAAAATAAAAAAATCACTATTTGTGTGAGGTGAAGATAATTGGATAGTTCTTCAATAACAAGGATTACTGGTATGGCAACAGGTCTCGACACTGACACAATGGTCAAAAAATTGATGAATGTCGAGAAAATCCCTCTTGATAAACTTAAACAAAAACAACAAAAGCAAACTTGGTTTAGTGATGCTTATCGCCAGTGGAATAAAGATTTGCTTTCATTTAATACAAATACACTTTTTAATATGAAGCTGTCGGGTTCCTACAATACGTTTGATGTTTCTTCAAGTCTATCAAATTCGGTTACTGGAACAGCTACCTCCAGTGCAATACCTGGGACCTATACTGTTAAGGTAAACAAGCTTGCTCAATCAGCGACATTTACAGGAAAAGATGTTCTGTTAAATCCTAATCAAACATTAGGGGATGCTGGACAGTTGGCGGCCAAGACATCGATAAAAATTAAGATTTATAATGACCCGAAAGATTCAACGATTTTTCAAGAGGCGGATATAGCGATTGATCCAGGTGACACGATAAGTAAGGTTGTTTCTAATATAAATAGCGCAGCTGATTCTTCGGGTAAAAACTTAGGTTTGCAGGCGTTTTATGATTCTACCTTAAAACAATTTATTGTAAGGTCAAAAGCTACTGGTGAAAATATTAAAATTGAAATAAATGATGATGGGACGACAGAAAGTCAAAATATTTTAAATAACACTTTAAAGATTGGGGCAGGGGTACAAAAAGGGCAAGATGCTGAGTTAACCTTTAATGGCGACCTGGTTAAAACGTCATCAAATAATGTCATGATAATGGGAATAAACCTTTCCTTAAAGAGCCTTAGTATGGATGCAAGTGGTACACCTGTTTCAAGTACAATAACTGTTTCCCAAAGCATCGATGCAGAAGTTAAAAACATTAAAGATTTTATCGATAAATACAATGAGCTTTTAGATAAATTAAATAAAGCAAATGATGAAGCGGTTTATCGTGATTTTCTGCCTCTTACGGATGATCAACGCAGCGAAATGTCCGAAAAGCAAATAGAACAATGGGAAGCAAAAGCAAAAAGTGGGCTACTCCATGGTGATAGTATTATTAAGGACCTAGTTAATAAAATGCGGAGTGTTATGAACTCCATAGTGGGCAATGGAAGTACATATAATTCCTTGTCAGCACTTGGGATTTCTTCTAAAAGCTATCAAGATAAGGGAAAGCTTTACTTGGATGAAACAAAATTACGTGCAGCTATACAGGCGGATCCAGATGGAATAAGAAATTTATTTTCACAAATTGGTGAAACGGATAAAGGGACTAATGGAATCATTCATCGACTATCCGAAACAATGACTCTAGGGATTAGTGAATTAACAAAAAAAGCAGGATTAACAGGAAGTTCACAGTATGACCAAAGTATGATTGGTAAGTTATTATCGAACATCCAAAAGGATATTACCCGTCAGAATGACCGGTTAAATAAAGCTGAAAACCAATACTACAAACAATTCGCCGCGATGGAAGCGGCGGTAAATAAATTTAACTCCCAGGGTTCGTGGTTATATTCACAATTTAGCGGTGGTCAATAAAGAAAAGGTCGATTTCGATTAAGCGAAATCGGCCTTTGTTAGTTGATCGAAGTAGTGTTGGACTCCGGTTACCCAATGATTATTCAATTGATTTGGGTCGTTGTCGGCGCCGATTGGTGCGTATTTTGCCCCAATTTGGGCGATGGTTGTTTTTCCTTCATTAAGGTAATTTTTTCGGAGATTGCGAGCCATGTCAAAAATGCTTTCCTCAACAGACGCATATGTTTTTAAGCCATTTTTCCCCATCATCCCGGCGACATTGTGTTTGTAATTTGCCGCATTTGATGACCCGTTGCCTGTTTCATGAATGGAAATCGCGGCAAGCAGGGCAGGGTTAATCTGATACTTTTTGCCGGCTTCAACAAAGATATTTCCCTTATTTTTAAGCGCACCATTTAGTTGGGCATCCATGGCAGTGGAATGGACATCATCAAATGGAAGTGAAGTTTCAGAAGTGTAAGTCGACAGCAGCCCTTCAAGATTCGCAGTTTGTGTGTTCAATGAATTTGGAATAACCCCCGCATTCATCATCGAAAAGAAATCCACGATGGAATCATTCTTCGTGCCGCCGATTTTGGCAAGTTCAGCTTCGAGAATGACTTGGCTTAAAAGTGAGGAAAAGGAACTGCTTGTTGTTTTAGATGGGGTGTTGTTCTGGCTGATATTTAATTTGATTAATTGATTACTAAATAGGGAAGGTATGTTCATGATTTTCGTTCCTTTCAAGCCTGCATACCATTTTATTTTACCTGATTTTGTCGAAATTGGAACGAAATAAAAATAATTTTGTCATATTTTGTTTTTTCGTGTTGTTTGATTGCTTGAAAACGATTATTCTTATGGTAGTAAAGTTATAGAATAGTAGGTGGCCATTAGGTGATTCAGCCTCCATTAGTGGATAGTCAATACATACAAAGTACAAATAGTAAATCTGAGAAAAAAGAACAGACAGCGGTGTTTGATGAATGGCTGCAAACCGCTCAAAACAAGACAGACAATGAAGAGGCTAGTGTTGATGCGCTTTTCGGATTAGTGGTGGCCACAATGCAACCTTCGATGGTCCAGCTGCCGACAAAACCAGGATTGCCTATACAAATAAACCCTAAATCTTTTAACCTAGATGCTAGTCCCTTAACCCGGCAACCGTTAATGGAAAATGCGCAACTATTTGACCAGCCATTTTTACAACAGGGAAATGATCAAGCATTGGGAAAAGTGGAAAATAACCAACCATTGATTCAGCTGCCAGTAGATTTTACTGAAAATGAGGTTCCTTTTCTTCAACAGAAGGTGGTCGAAGCAGCACCTCCTCATGCAAAATCCCAAGTACCTGTAGAATTGCTGGAAAAACCTGCAGAATTGCTTTCATCATTACAGCCAGAAATCCTTCAAATGGGTAAGAAAAACGAAGTACCGATTCATGGCATTACGAACGGGTTTATTCCTGCTGTCAATACAGAACCGACTGTTGCACCGTTGAGTAGGGTTCAATCAAGTGAAACACCTATCCCCACCGTACCAGTCCGTCTGACAAATTTTGATCAGGACGTACAGCAATTTTTCCAAGCGGCCATTAAAATGCATCAGGCGACAGAGGGAATAGAAGCAACCTTTAGCCTGCAGCCGGAGCAGTTAGGGAAAGTAGAGGTGAAAGTGCTGATTAAGGATGGCAAAGTGACAGCGGAATTTATTGCGAATACCCAGATGGGAAAGGATGTCCTGCTAACCAATGTACTTGCGCTTCATACGGCGCTGGAGCAGCAGGGATTTCAGGTCGATAAAATTGACGTTATCCAGCAATATAGCCATTTGGCGAATTCCTTTTCACAGAAGGGTGATTCTAACCAACGACAAAGTCAGCCCGATTCCCGCAAACGAAATGATCGCTTCGGCCAACAAAATGAGGAGAATTATCACGATTTCTCTGCCGAAATAGGATGGGGTTCACAAATTAACACAACGGTCTAGAGGTGTATTCATTGTCAACTATTCAATCCGTACATACATATTCGCAGCAAACAGCAAGTACTTCCCTGAAAAAAGAGATGGGCAAGGAGCAATTTTTAAAAATATTGGTGGCCCAGCTGCAAAATCAGGATCCGTCCCAACCGCAGAAGGACGGGGAAATGATTGCGCAAATGGCGCAACTAAGTGTGTTGGAGCAATTATCCAACTTAAATAATAATCTTTCTGCCTACTTATTTACGAATCATGATAATTTAGCGCAATATTCCAATATGCTTGATAAAAAGGTAACTTGGACCAATCCGGAAACAAAACAGCTGGAAAGCGGGATTGTTTCCGGGATTCAAACGAAAAACAATCAGGTTTATTTTCAAATTGGTACTCAAGAAGTGCCGGCAACTGCGATTCAATCAGTGGAAATTAATCATAATGAGGTGGAAAAATAATGTTACGGTCATTAAATACAGGGGTATCCGGCCTTCGTGCCTTCCAAACAAAGCTAGATGTTATCGGAAATAATATCGCCAACGTAAATACTGTCGGCTATAAAAAAGGCCGGGTGGTGTTTGAGGATTTATTTAGTCAAACGCTAAAAAGCGCAACGGCTCCAACACCTGGAGCAGGTGGAATAAATCCGCTGCAAGTAGGGTTAGGAACAAAGGTTGCCAGTGTGGACAACATCTTCACGCCGGGAAGCCCAACTTCCACTGGAAATGGTTCCGATCTTTATATTGACGGAGACGGCTTTTTTATGGTGAAAAAGGGAGCGGAGGAATTTTTAACAAGGGCTGGTAATTTCACTGTCGATAAAGATTACAATCTCGTCAATCCAGAGGGAATGATGGTTATTGATGACAGCAGTGAAACCATTTCCCTTGCAGGGTATGTATCCTATTCCATTGATGCGAATGGGAAAATTACGGGGGTTAAAACGGATGGAACAACTGGAGATGTTGCGACTATCGGTATAACAAGCGTAACGAACCCGAATGGTTTAATGAAAGTGGGAGGTTCATTATACTCCGTAACTGATAATACCCAAAAAGTGGCTAGCCCGGGTTATCAAATCCTTGCCGGCCAGCTTGAGATGTCCAATGTTGATTTATCTGAAGAAATGACAGATATGATTACCGCCCAGCGCGGCTTCCAGGCAAATGCAAAAATTATCACTGTTTCCGATTCGATTTTAGAGGAATTGGTGAACTTAAAACGTTAAACAGTAACGAAAAGGGGATAGGGGAGTGAAACGTTTCCCCCTTCCTCTACTTTTTTCTGGCACTAATAGATTGAGAGGAACATGGGAATGGCTGATCGTAATTCGATTTCACAGGAAGAATTGACTAAAGCTCATCGTACAGCGAATGTGAAGGTGTATGATTTTAAGCGGGCACAGCGGCGTCTTTCGTCAGAGCAGCTGCGTGTGCTTCAGAAAATTCATGAATCGTTTGCCTATCGTTTATCTTCAACATTTTCAACTCTGCTTCGTTCCATCACGCAGGTTGATATAACCGCGTCCGAACAGTCCAGCTATGAAGAATTTATTCAAACGCTGCCGGGCTTTTCGGTCCTTTCCGTGCTGGAAGCGGCTGGACAGGAGCAGCGAATGGCGGTAAACATACCGGCGGCTCTAGCGTTTGCGATGATTGACAGGCTTCTTGGCGGAAAAGGGAGCTGGGTGAATGAGGATCACAATGATATTACTTCACTTGAAAAAAATGTGTTGAAGCGCGTTGTCGAGGGGATCATTCAGAATTTGCACAAAGCCTGGACAGATATCATCACGCTGAAGTTGAAAAGTGCGGATGTTGAAACAAACCCGCAATTTTTACAGCTTGCAGACCCAACAGATGCTGTCGTCGTATTGAGCTTTGACGTCTGTTTTGGAGAAGTGGCAGAACGGATGAAGTTGTGTATCCCCTATACATTATTAGAACCATTTATTCCGAAGCTTTCTGCGCATAACTTGTTAGTCCAACATCAAGATATGAAGGATCACCAAGAAAATAACCTTATCCAGGAACGACTTGAACAATTAACCGTTCCCGTGCGGGTGGAGTTAGGGAGAGCCGCGATTTCGATAGAGGATTTTCTCGGTTTGGCCATCAATGATGTCATTCAATTGGACCAGCAGGTGGATGAACCACTGCACGTGAAAATTAATGATGAGACGAAATTTTTGGCTTTCCCTGGAACGAAGAAGTCACGGATGGCTATTAAGATTGAACAAGTGCTAGAAGGAGAAGAAACAAATGAATGATAAAGGCAAGCTTACACAGGAGGAAATGGAGTCACTTCTCGGAAGCGGTGAATCAAAGTCAAAGGAACCATTTCAATTTTCTGAGCTTACGGCAAATGAAACGCAGGAACCACTAGAGGATTCCATGAATTTACAGCATCTGCTCGATATCCCGCTCGATGTGGTCGTTGAGCTCGGCAGGACGAAAAAGAAAATCAGTGAGGTTCTTGAATTGACAAGCGGCTCGATTGTCGATTTGGACAAAATGGCCGGAGAACCAGCTGATATATATGTGAACAACAAACTTTTTGCAAAAGGGGAAGTGGTAGTGGTGGACGAGCACTTTGGCGTCAGAATAACGGAGATCCTGCCAACCCCATTTTAACTTCTAAACTAGGTGAATAGAAATGATTGAAGAAAAATTAGCGCTGCTAAAGGGATTTTATGAGCAGACGATAAATATGAAGAAAGCCGTAGAAGCTGGCCGTGATGCAGAGGTTTTTGCCATGCTTGAAGAGCGGCAGGAGTGTATTGCCGCTATTGATCAACTGGATCAGCAGGCTGGAAAAATCCTGATGAATGAAGAGGTAAGGCAGCAGCTACAACACCAAATGCTCCTGGAAGCTGAAATGAAGCACAAGCTCGAGCAAGCATTAAAGAAGCTCAGCCAGCGGATGCGCAGCCAGCAAAATGAAAGTTTTTTAACGAAACAATACGAAGAAATAATACCAGTTTCCAAGGGTATTTTTTATGATTCAAAAAAGTGAGGGAAAGTTGTAACATGCAAAATCCACAGGAAGTCTACCTAAGAAATCAAGTTAATACAGCCCGCCCAGAGGACCTTACACTCATGCTCTATAATGGTGCCATCAAATTTCTGAACCAGGCGAAAATGGCGATTGAAAAAAAGGATATTCCAAAGGCGAATAGTTCACTCGTCAAAACCCAAGACATTATCACAGAACTAATGACCACGTTAAATATGGACTATGAAATTTCCAAATCACTGGTATCATTATATGACTATATGAAAAATCGCTTGATAGAAGCCAATATAGCGAAGGACGTTGCAGCAATTGTTGAAATTGAAAGCATGCTTTTAGAACTAAGAAATACGTGGGCGATGGCGATGAAACAAGGGAAATCCTCCTAATGTGAATTCATTAGGAGTTATTTTTTCCTACATTAAAAAATTAATTTCCAACAAACCCAAAATAATGTAGAATAATATCGAACGTTGTCACATAAATGAAATATTTGTAGGTGAAATCAATGAATCAGGTAATCGGAATGATGTCACAAGCACTAGATGCTTCATCTTTAAGGCAAAAAGCGATTTCGAATAATATTGCAAATGTTGATACCCCCAATTACCATGCCCAAAGGGTGTCATTTGAGG
The DNA here is from genome assembly GCF_049463095.1 of Neobacillus sp. 19. Lineage (NCBI taxonomy): Bacteria > Bacillati > Bacillota > Bacilli > Caryophanales > Bacillaceae > Neobacillus > Neobacillus sp. 19. The sequence goes on from NZ_JBMPZU010000043.1 coordinate 35,413, forward strand.
ACATGCTGCAAAAAGAAATACATAGCTCCTTTTCAGGAAATCGCACGAATGAAAAACATCTCGCCATTGGGAATTCTCTTCCTATTCCATCTCCTAAACTAGTAACTGAAAATACCATAATGAGGAATAATGGAAACGGTGTCGATTTGGATTTAGAAATGACGGAAATGAGTAAAAACAGCTTATGGTATCAATCACTTACATATGGAATGAATGAAGAGTTTAATTTATTGAAAATGTCTATTAGAGGAAGAGGGTAAGTAAAGTAGATGTCCATGTTTCAATCTCTTTCAATTAACGGCTCTGCGCTAACAGCACAACGTCTTAAATTAGATGTCATATCCTCGAATATTGCCAACGCCAATACCACAAGAGGAGAGTTTGTTGATGGCAAATGGGTACCATACCGCCGAAAAATGGTAGAACTTGCCCCCAATAAACCATCCACCTTCGATACTTACTTAAAGCAAGAATTAAACCTCACAGGGGTCCGTATCAATAAAATCACCGAAGATCAGACGCCCTTCAAAGCGGTCTACGATCCAGCAAACCCGGACAGCAATGAACAAGGGTATGTGATGATGCCGAATGTTGATATAACCAAGGAAATGGTTGATTTGATGTCGACTTCAAGAGCCTATGAGGCAAATGTAACAGCCTTTAATGCTGGGAAAACGATGCTGCAAAAAGCATTGGAAATTGGTAAATAGGGAGTATACATGTGATGAAGATTACAGGAATTGACCCAAGCAGTAGTTTATTATCGTTACAAAAGCCACAAAAAACGGATGGCGGGGCATCATTTGAATCGATGTTAAACCAATATATCCAGCAGACCGATCACGCAGTAAAAGATTTTGAAGCGAAATCGATTTCCTTAGCAAAAGGGGAAGATATCAACTTGCACGATGTCACGATTGCCGCACAAAAAGCCAGCATCGCGGTTCAATTAACGACACAAGTTCGCGACAAAGCAGTAGAAGCCTATCAAGAAATAATGAGAATGCAAATCTAAAAGCGGAAGCACTGCCAGCTAAGTTTAGAAAAGAATGCGATATATATTAAGAAGGAAAAAGTGGAGAAAGCATGAATCAGCAGATACGTGAATTTAGTGGGAAAATCACTGATTATTGGAACTCAGTCAGTAAGAAAAATAAGATTCTAACAATTTTACTCTTTATTTTTATTGTCTTGGCATTGTCTCTCAGCATTTACTTTGTTTCCAAGCCAAAGCTTGTTCCGCTCTACACGAACGAAATGAGCCAGCAGGAAATCGGTGATATCAAGGCTGAACTTGATCGTGAAGGGTACACAGAATACCAGTTGGACAATAACGGGACAACGATTTTAGTTGCAGAAAAGGATGCCTCCAATTTACTCGTTTCCCTGGCGGCGAAAGGACTTCCGAAAACGGGATCCATCAGTTTTGCAGAAATGACCAAGAATATGCAATTTGGTGCAACAGACCGGCAGCTCGATGCCATGGAGAGGGAAGCGCTGCAGGGTCAAGTTGCAAGTTTACTCTCACATGTTAATGGTGTGAAAAGTGCACAAGTCATGGTATCAACGCCTAAAGAGACGTTGTTTATTAAACCTGATGAAAAAGAAAAGGCAACGGCTTCCGTGGTTATTACACTTCAGCCCGGTACCGACCTGGAAACGAAGCAAATTCAAACCTTATACCATCTAGTATCAAAAAGCATTCCTAATTTGCCTAAAGAGAATATTGTCATGACCGACCAATACGGTAATGGCTTAGACGATGTTTCTCAGGAGAATGCTAGCGCCACGGGTTCCTATGAAGATCAGCGGAAAATTCAAAAGGATGTGGAAGCGGATATTCAAAAAAACCTTCAGCAAATGCTGGGGACCATCATCGGCCAGAATAAAGTACTTGTTCAAGCCTATGTCCGTTTAAATTTTGACCAGGTGAAAACAAAGGAAGATCTTGTTGAACCAGTTAATAAAGAAACGAACGAAGGGATTGCCATCAGTGCTGAAAAAATCCAAAAAACCTATAGTGGGAAGGATAACTCGGCAGGGGTTAGCGGAACAGGGCAATCTGACACGCCGGGATATGCCGGAACCGGATCCGGGCAGGAAAGTAAGTCAGATGATATTGAAAGCCGGGTTAATTATGAAGTGAATCGTATTTCGAAGGAGATTGTCCAAAGTCCTTATAAAATTGAGGATATGACAATTAATGTTGGTGTCGAACCGCCTGATCCTAAGAAGCCGAGTTCATTAACAATTTGAGACGAAAGAAAATATCCAACAAATCCTTTCCAATGTGGTTCGAACCGCATTAAGCGATAATCCGAATGTAACGGATCAAAATGCAGCCTCACGGATTACGGTGTTTCCAAGAGAATTTAGCGGCAAAACGACACCAGCTGCCGAACCTGAAAAGGGTGCCATGCTGCCCGATTGGCTCCTTTATAGTCTAATTGGTGCCGGGGCACTGCTCCTCTTTTTGATCCTGTTTTTTGTTTTACGCAGGAAGAAGACCGTGGAACCAGAGGATGACGTGTTCCCGATGTTTGAGCCGCAAATGATTAAAACAGTGGCAGATAAAGAGGAAGAGAAGGTTGCCCTGAAACAGCAAATCGAACAAATGGCGAAAGAGCAGCCGGCAGAATTTGTTGGCTTGCTTAGGAATTGGATGAAGGAATAACAGAAAGGATGCACTAAGATGGAAAAATATACGAACATCCAGAAGGCAGCCATCTTACTGCTTTCCTTAGGTCCGGATGTGACCGTCCAAGTGATGAAGCATATGGAAGAACGAGAGATTGAGAGTATTACAACGGAGATTTCCAATTTACGTAAGGTTCCACCTGAAGTTACCGAGAAAATAATGAAGGAATTTCATGATCTTCTCATTGCATCAAGGGTCGTTTCTTACGGCGGGGCTGACGTCGCAAAGGAATTATTGCTTCGGACGTTTGGTGAGGAAAAGGCAGCCAGTTTTATGAATCGGATCGATGAGGTGAAGCGCCCGGATGAAAAGCCATTTGAATTCTTAAACCAAGTGGATGCGAAAAAGATTGTTCACTTGTTGCAGGCAGAAAATGCCCAAACCATCGCGCTCGTCTTAACTTATATTGATTCTGAAAAAGCAGCATCGATTCTATCGTTAATTTCACCGGAACGGCAGTTCGAAATTTCAAAGCGGATTGCGCTAATGGGAACCACCTCACCGGAAATCATCCGGCAGGTAGAACAGGCGTTAGCTGACAAACTGTCAACGAGTGACTCAAGTGACTTGAATAGTCAAAATGGCATCGATTCGATTGTTACTATTCTCAGCAGCGTTGACCGCGGCACGGAGAAGAATATACTTGAAACCTTACAGGATCAGGACCCGGATCTTGCCAATGAAATCAAACAGCGGATGTTTGTCTTTGAGGATCTTGCCATTCTCGATAATCGCTCCGTTCAGCGGATTTTGATGGATGTCTCCAATCAAGATCTTCCGCTTGCGTTACGTGGTGCCAGTGAAGGCGTTAAAAATGCCATCTTCACGAATATTTCCAAGCGCCGCCTAGAAGGGCTGGAGGAAGAACTGGCAAGCACGGATCCGGTTCGTCAGAAAGAAATCGAAGATGCGCAGAGCCGGATTGTCAGCATCGTAAGAAAATTGGAGCATGAAGGTGTCATTATCATTTCTCGAAATCAACAGGCAGGGGAGCCGGTTGAAGAGAGTATGAAAGAGGAAGAGAACCTTGTCAGCTAAGATCGTAAAATCATTACATGTTGTGAAGAAAAGTGGACCCAAATTAATCACTTTGCCAAATAATCAACTACTAAAGGAAGAACCAATAGATGGAGCGAAGGAGCAAGATTTCTTTTTCAATCAACAGCTGGAAATGGAGCTTGCCCGGCAAAAAGCACAAATTGCTGCAGAATTAGCTGAATGGAAAAGCCAGGAACAAGAGCAATTCACCCACCAGCTGGAAGAAGAAAAAATGCGCGGCTACCAGGAGGGCTATCAAAGTGGCTTTGACGAGGGGAAAGGCCATGCTGAGCTTCAATATCGCGAGCTTCTTGAACAAGCCGGAACCATTGTCGAACATGCCTATCAAGAAAAACAAGTGGTGATTCAAGAGGCAGAACCGTTCGTGATTGAGTTGAGTTTGGAGATTGCCAGAAAAATTTTGCAACAGGAACTGCAGCAAAACCAAGAGGCACTGCTGCCGATGATCAAGCAAGTGCTTTCTTCTGTCTATGAATCAAGCTCCTTAACCATCAATGTTTCGCCCGTAGACTTTGCTTTTGTTCAAAAACAGCGGGAACAATTGTTATCCGTGGTGGACGGGAAAATTGAGATCAAGATTGTTCCTGATTATTCTGTCAAGCATGGCGGGTGCATCATCCATACTTCTTCAGGCAGTGTCGATGCCAGAATCGATGTCCAATTAAGTGAAATCAAAAAAGCGTTACTAATCTATCAGCAGGAGCTGCAGACAAGTGAGTAAGTGGAATCTTCAGTCCTATATGGATGTCCTTGAATCGGTAAATCCCATCAAAATGAATGGAAAAGTAACCCAAGTGATAGGACTGACAATCGAATCGCTGGGACCTGATGTGACATTGGGCGATATTTGTCATATTCATTCGAATCAGCAACAAAAGCCCATCAAAGCAGAGGTGGTAGGTTTTCGCAACCACAAGGTGCTGCTAATGCCACTGGGGGAAATTCATTCGATTGGCCCGGGCTGTGATGTGGTTTCGACTGGGAGACCATTAACGGCAAAGGTAGGCACTGACCTGTTAGGTAGAGTGTTAGACGGGCTTGGTAATCCGTTAGATGGCAGTCATCTTCCTGCCGGTCTATTGGAAGCAAAAGCAGATAACCTGCCGCCGAATCCATTATTAAGACCGAGAATTACGGATCCATTGAGTGTCGGTGTCCGGACGATCGACGGATTGTTAACGGTTGGAAAAGGGCAGCGGGTCGGCGTGTTTGCAGGGAGCGGTGTCGGAAAGAGTACGCTGCTGGGGATGATGGCGAGAAACACCGAGGCCGATGTGAATGTCATCGGCCTGATTGGGGAGCGCGGGCGCGAAGTTCTCGACTTCATAGACCGAGACCTAGGAGCGGAAGGCTTAAAAAAATCGGTTGTCATTGTCGCGACCTCTGATCAGCCGGCACTCATCCGGATTAAAGGAGCGATGATAGCCAACGCGATTGCCGAATTTTTCCGTGATCAGGGAATGAATGTAAATTTGATGATGGATTCCGTCACGCGGATCGCGATGGCGCAGCGGGAAATTGGTTTGGCAATCGGGGAACCGCCCGCCACGAAAGGATATACTCCGTCAGTGTTTGCTATGCTGCCGCGATTACTGGAGCGGGCGGGCACGAATGAACACGGAAGTATTACCGCCTTTTATACGGTGTTGGTTGACGGTGATGATATGAATGAACCGATCGCGGATACGGTTAGGGGAATTTTGGACGGGCATATTGTCTTAGACCGAAATCTCGGCCGGAAAGGAATTTATCCGGCGATTGATATTCTATCGAGTGTCAGCCGTGTGATGAAGGATATTGTTCCCGCTGAACATTTACAGGCAGCGGAAGTGGTCAAACAACATACAAGTGTATACCAAAAAGCGGAGGATTTGATCCAAATTGGTGCCTATAAACGAGGAACGGACAGGGAAATTGACATGGCCATCGATGCCAAGGCTTGGATTGATCAATTTCTGAAACAAAGCACAACGGAATCACCTTCTATGGCAGCAACGATTGAACAGTTACAATCAAGATTTGGAGGGAGCGGCAGATGACCTTCCAATTTGCATACGAACATATTTTAAATCTGAAAGAAAAGGAAAAAGAGCAGGCGTTTTTAGAGTATGGCCGTTTAGTGAAGCAAAAGGATCAATTGCAGGCAGATATTTATTTGCTGGAGCAGGAGCATGATCAACGCAATGAAAGATCCCAGTGCCTGACTTCCTTATTAGAAATCCAGCAGCAATCACACTATATGAATCTCTTAATCCTGAAGATTGACGGGGCAAGAGAAAAGCTGCAAAAAATGGAAGATGAGCTCCGGAACAGGAAGGAAAAATATATGCAAAAGCACAAGGATGAACGGATGTGGACTTTTTTGCGCGAAAAAGCCTATGATACCTTTTTGCAAAAAGAGAAGAAAATCGAGCAGGAACAGCTCGACGAAATCGCAACCATCCGCCACTTTCATCAGCGAATCAAAGAATCGTCACAAACTTAACAATAGAAAAGGGGCATCGCAGCGTGAAGGATGGAAGAACCGAAGCGTATGGAGCTGTCCAATCGGTGCAGTTTTCGCCTATTATCGAACAGCCGACCATTGCTCAAGAAAAAAGACAACTAACATTATTGACCGACGTGTCCGTTCAAGTATCCTTTGAACTTGGCCGGACAAAGAAAACGGTTCGAGAGATTCTTGAACTGAAAAAGGGGTCTGTCCTCAGTTTGGACAAGCTAGCCGGCCAGAATGTGGATATGCTGGTAAATAGCATGCCAATGGCCACAGGAGAATTAGTGGTAATAGAGGAGCAGCTGTCCGTAAAAGTAGCAGAGATTGTCTCAAAACAGCAGCGGGAAAAAAACTTGAAGTGAAAGGGGAAAGGTTTGTGCATCAATGGAAAAAATGGCTGGTATTGCTCACAGCGCTATTTCTCATGGTTAACATGCCTGTACAGTCGGCGTTGGCAAGTGAAAAAACGGTGTATGAACAATTCCAAAAAAATTCACAGCAAGAAAAAAACCTGACCCCTGCCAGAACGGAATCACCAGCCGCCTCAACAGGGCTATATGCCTTGCAATTTATCGGGTCGTTTCTATTAATTATCGCCCTAATCTATCTTTTATTGCGCTTTATTTCGCGAAGGACAAAAGTCCACGGCGCTGGCGGCATCTTTCATGCGATTGGCGGCCACCCGCTTGGGACGAATCGCTCCGTGCAGATCCTGATGATTGGAGATACGTTATACATACTAGGTGTAGGTGAAAGTATCAACGTCATTCGCACGATTCCTCCAGGCGAGGAGCAAACCAAACTGTTAGCGTCCGTTGCCCAGACTCCCGTTGATCTCACCAGCCAATGGAAAGGTAAGTGGAAGTGGAAATGGGACCAGGATTTCTTCAAACGAAAAACAAAGCAGGAAAAATGGAATGAATTTTTCATCAAGCAGCTAAAGGATGTCCAATCAAACCAAGCTGACAGGCAAGACCGATCATGAAAGGGGGAGATGGGCATGAAAAAAGTGTTCCTTCTGACACCTTTAGTGTTTTTTCTTTTTTCAATAAGTTCTTTAGCTGTACAGGCAGAAACGACCTTACCGGGAATTAGTTTCAGCGGGGCGGGCAATGATTCATCAATGACCGTGAAGTTGATCCTTCTGTTAACAGTTTTATCTGTCGCTCCAAGTATCCTCTTATTAATGACGTCGTTTACGAGGATCGCGATTGTCCTTTCCTTTGTCCGCAATGCCCTAGGGACGCAGCAGATGCCGCCGAACCAAGTGATAATGGGGATCAGCTTATTGCTCACTTTTTTTATTATGGGACCGACGCTGCAGCAGGTGAATGAACAGGCATTGCAGCCATTTTTTAAAGGAGAAATCAGCCAGAGTGCGGCAATGGATAAGGCAAGTTTGCCGATGAAGGAATTTATGGCGAAGCAGACGCGGGAAAGTGATTTAAAGCTGTTCTTGGATTACAGCAAGAAGAAGAATATCAACAGCATCGCGGACATCCCGTTAACCACCCTTGTCCCGGCCTTTGCCATAAGTGAGCTAAAGACAGCATTTCAAATGGGGTTTCTTATTTTTATCCCTTTTGTCATTATCGATATGATTGTCGCAAGTATTCTGATGGCGATGGGCATGATGATGGTGCCGCCATCCCTGATTTCTTTGCCGTTTAAAATCCTCCTGTTCATCCTGGTGGATGGATGGCATTTAGTGGTGGAGTCATTGTTTGTCAGCTTTAAATAAGGAAGTGTATTGCTATGACAGCTGAAGGTCTAATGGGACTTGGGCAAAATTCAATTTATCTCACCCTCATGGTGGTAGCACCGATTTTAGGAATTGCCTTAATTATCGGACTGATTGTAAGTATTATCCAGACGGTAACGCAAATTCAAGAGCAGACATTATCATTTGCCCCTAAGATTATTGCAGTCTTCTTGGGACTCTTGGTGTTTGGTCCTTGGATGCTTACCCATTTAGTAGATTTTACTAGAAATATTTTAACTAACTTACCGAGTTTCATAGGATAAGGCGATGCAATATTTTGACTATATTCCCGGATTTTTACTTGTGTTTGTTCGGCTGACAGGCTTTTTTGTTTCGGCACCATTATGGATGGAGCGGCAAGTACCGGCACCCTTTAAATGGGGAACAGCGTTATTTATTTCAATCCTCGTCGTGGTAATGATGGATTTACCAGAGGGACTTGCGCTCGATTCAAGTTATATTTTGCTAATTATGAAGGAAGTCATAATCGGGCTTTGTCTCGGCTTTTTTGCGGCGATACTCTTTTATGCTGTCCAGCTTGCCGGCAGCTTTATTGATTTGCAAAGCGGTTTTGCCATGGCGTCGATGTTTAACCCGCAGTCCGGTATTCAGGAACCGATTACTGGCCGCTTTTATTACATACTAGCAATGGTCTTTTTTTTATCTGTCAACGGTCATCATATTCTGATCCAAGGGGTTATGGCGAGTTTTCAATGGATTCCTATTGATTCGATGTTCCCGAGTGATGCATCTAGTAATCTTGTTATTCTCTCCTTGGATTCTATTAAAAATATGTTTTGGCTTGCTTTTTTAATCGCTGCACCGATAATGGGCTCGATTTTTTTAGTCGATATCGCTTTAGGGATCTTAGCTAAGACCGCACCGCAGATGAATCTTTTTGTCATTGGGATTCCGGTGAAAATGATTATGCATTATATTGTCCTCTATGTTACACTGTCGGCCTTTTTTTATGTGTTAGGGAAACTGTTTACAATCATGACTCAGTCGTTAGGAAACTTGTTGCATATATTTGGCTAATAAAGGAAATAGAGCATGTTTTTAAAATTAGATTTACAATTTTTTGCGGAAAAAACAGAAAAAGCAACGCCCCGGAAAAAGCAGGATGCCAGGAAAAAAGGCCAGGTGGCTAAGAGTACGGATTTAAACAATGCGATCGTGCTGCTTGCATCGTTTCTGATTCTGGCAATCTATGGAAAGCAGATGGCGGTTCGCTTGTATCAGCTATTTCGCTCAGGTTTATCCGATTTGCTACTGATGAACCTGACCGAAGAATCGGTTCCCATGCTGTTTGTCGGTCTGCTTAAAGAAAGTGCTTTTATTGCGGTGCCCGTCATCTTTATTGCATGGCTTGCTTCTTTGGTGTCTAATCTATCCCAGGTCGGGTTTCTGATTGCACCCGAAGCTCTTAAATGGGACCTAAAAAAACTGAACCCGATTTCGGGAGCGAAGCGGTTATTTTCAGCAAGGACGCTTGTAGAATTCGTGAAATCATTGTTAAAAGTAATCGCTGTAGCTGTTGTGGCCGGCTTGATGCTCTGGTCCGAAAAGAGTGAATTTCTTAAGCTTCCACAATTGGATCCCCTTCAAATTGTCGGTTTTATCTCTTCATTGATGATTCGCATGGGACTGGCAATTTCCGCTGTCTATTTGGGGATTGCGGCAATGGACCTTGTCTATCAACGATTTGATTTCGCCAAAAAGCTGCGGATGTCGAAGCAAGAAATTAAAGATGAATATAAAAAGACGGAAGGCGATCCGCTAATTAAGCATAAAATCAAGGAAAAACAACGGCAGATGTCAAGGGCAAGGATGATGCAGGAGATTCCAAACGCACAAGTCGTTGTTACGAACCCGACGCATTATGCCGTGGCGATTGCCTATGAACAGGGGAAAATGCAGGTTCCGATGGTTGTTGCAAAGGGGGCCGATTTTTTAGCACTAAAAATTAAGGAAGTCGCAAAGGACCATCAGGTTGTCATCATGGAAAATAAGCCATTGGCGAGAGCTCTATATGCTAGTGTCGAAATTGGCGAAGAAATTCCCGAGGATCTGTTTAAAGCGGTGGCCGAAATATTAGCTTATGTGTATCGAATCAAAGGAACATTAAGCAATCAGCGAAGGTGAAAGTAATGAAACTTAAAAATCTTGTCGTATTGGTGGCCGTGATCATGATTGTCGTCATGATGGTGATTCCGATGCCGACATTTATGCTTGATATCCTATTAATCTTAAATCTATCGATCTCCATTTTAATCCTATTAATTGCTATGAATACGAAGGAATCGCTTGATTTCTCGATCTTTCCATCGCTCTTGCTATTAACGACACTTTATCGGCTGGCATTGAATGTGTCAAGTACACGGTCGATTTTGTCAAAAGCAAAAGCAGGAAACGTGATTGAGGCCTTTGGGAACTTTGTCATTGGCGGGAATGCGGTCGTCGGTTTCATCGTCTTTTTAATTTTGGTCATAATTCAATTTCTCGTGATTACGAAGGGGGCAGAACGGGTAGCTGAAGTGGCTGCGCGCTTTACCTTGGATGCCATGCCGGGAAAGCAAATGAGCATTGATGCCGACTTAAATGCCGGGATGATCAGCGAGAAGGATGCCCGGATCCGCCGGCAAAAGATTGAACGAGAAGCCGACTTTTACGGTTCCATGGATGGGGCGAGTAAATTCGTTAAAGGGGATGCGATTGCCGGAATTATTATTCTGTTCATCAATGTGATCGGCGGTTTCATCATCGGAATGACGATGCACGGAATGGATTTCTCCCAATCGTTGAGCACGTTTACCCTGCTATCTGTTGGTGATGGTTTAGTCAGTCAGATTCCTGCCCTATTAATCTCTACGGCGACAGGAATCATGGTGACAAGAGCAGCATCTGACGGAAGTCTTGGGGATGACCTGACAAAGCAAATCTTTGCCTATCCTGTCCTTTTGTACATAGTGGCGGCAGTGATTGCCCTGCTTGGCATTGTGACCCCGATTGGTATTGTCCTTACATGGGGAATTGCCGGATTAATTGCTTTCGGCGGTTATTCGATGCAGCGGAGCCGTGTCAAATCTGAGGAAGCGAAGGAAACCCTTCAATCGGAGCAAGAGCTGGCGGAGGTACGCAAGCCGGAAAATGTCTTTAACCTCTTGCGTGAGGATCCGATTGAATTTGAGTTTGGCATCGGACTGATCAAACTAGCCGATGCCAATCAGGGCGGCGACTTATTAGACAGAGTGGTAGCGATTCGGAGGCAGATTGCCATGGAATTAGGTTTAGTCGTGCCTGTCATTCGAATCCGTGATAATATCCAGCTCCGCCCCAATGGCTATAGTATCAAAATCAAAGGGAATGAAGTAGCGAACGGTGAGATTCTGCTCGATCATTTCCTGATGTTAAATCCCGGTGCTGAAGAACATGGGATTGAAGGCATCGAAACTACGGAGCCTACATTTGGTCTGCCGGCCTTATGGGTGAATGAAGAAATGAAGGACCATGCCGAGCTTTTTGGCTATACAGTCGTTGACCCCTCCTCCGTCATCAGCACACATTTATCCGAAACGATTAAATCTTATGCCCATGAAATATTAGGACGGGAAGAAACGAAACAATTAATTGATCATGTGAAAGAAGGCTATCCATCATTAGTGGAGGAGCTTGTCGGTCAGACATTGTCGGTCGGTGAGATCCAGAAGGTGCTGCAAAAGCTGTTAAAGGAGCAAGTGTCCATCCGGAATCTATCAACGATTTTCGAGGCATTAGCCGATAATGCCGTCTATACGAAAAATCCGGATATTTTAACGGAATATGTCCGCCAAGGCTTGTCACGGCAATTAACCACACAGCATACCCAAAACGGCGTCATTCATGCGCTTCGTGTCGGCGCCGGAATTGAGAAGAAATTAGCCGAGTCGATTCAGCGCACGGAGCATGGGGATATTTTAGCGATCGATCCTGAATCAAGCCAGCAAATGCTTCATTCCTTTACAGAGTCGATTCAGCAATCATCCCAAATGGGAATCCGCCCGGTCATCCTGACATCTGCAGGGATTCGAATGTATGTGAGACAGGTGACAGAAAGGGCTTTTGCCGATATACCCATCCTTTCCTATAATGAGCTGGAACCAAGTGTGGAAGTTCAAAGTGTTGGAGTGGTGAATGTATGATTATTAAAACATATGTGGTTGATCATTTATCCGATGCTTACCCGCTGATTTTTCAAGATTTGGGGAAAAATGCGATTATTTTAAAAACAAAACCGGTGAAGGCATCAGGGCTTTTCTGGTTTCTGCGTCGCCGGAAGGTTGAGGTGGTTGCTGCAAGTGATCTTGCGGCGGAAAGCAAAGAAGCAGCAGAGGTTGTTCCTGATGAACAAGAGCTAGTGACAGTGGATCCGCACGAAGAGGTGTTAAAGGAATTGTCCGAAGTAAAAGGGTTAATTCGCAAGTTTGTGAATGTTGCTCCGGCATCTACAAGTATTCCTGAGCCGCTTGAAAAATGGGTCGTGAGGCTGCGGGACCAGGAAGTTGATGAGGAAGTTATCCACTATATTATCAAAAGAATAACGCTGAAATTTGCGAGTTTTGAGGATCTTCCTAGTGAAACCATTGAACAAACCTTATTGGCCATCATCGAGCAGCTTTTAGAAGAAGGAATCACTAAAGAGGCCAGCTCAAGCCCCTTCTTGATTACATTAATAGGCCCGACTGGAGTCGGTAAGACGACAACGATTGCCAAGCTGGCAGCAGCAAGGGTATTGCAAGGACGGCAGCGAGTTGGTTTGTTAACCACTGATACATACCGAATTGCCGCCGTTGAACAGTTAAAAACCTATGGAAACATCTTAAATGTCCCTGTTGAGGTTGTGACCAACCCGGAAGGGCTCCCGCATGCGATTGACAGCTTAAAGGGCTGCCAAATCATGCTGATGGACAGTTCGGGAAGAAATTACCTTGAAGATGAATATATCGATGAGATTAATCAATATCTTCATTTTGATGCACCGCAGGAAAATTATTTAGTCCTGAGTATGACGACTCGCTGGCGAGATATGAAGGTAGTCATTGAGAAGATGAAGTCCGTTCCGATTGATAAACTTATTTTAACAAAATGGGATGAAACGACCTGTTTCGGTGCCGCCCTAAATATCTTATACCACTATCCATATCCATTATCTTATATAAGTATCGGCCAGGCAGTGCCGCAGGACATCATGGCGGCAAAGGCAAATGAGATGGCAAAAAAGATATTGGGGGTTGATAAGCATGCAGCAAGACCAAGCCTATAGCTTGAGGCAGTTATCGAAAACCTTGTCAGAACCTGTAAGGCACTCTCGTGTTGTAACGGTTGCAAGCGGGAAGGGCGGAGTAGGAAAATCCAATTTCGCGTTAAATTTTGCCCTTAGTTTAATGGAATTAGGACAAAAAGTCGTTTTAGTTGATCTTGACCTCGGGATGGCGAATATTGATATTTTAATGGGGATGACCCCGAAAGCTCATTTGCTTTCCATGATTAAACAAAAGCAAAGTGTCTGGGATGTATTAGAAAAAGGACCGAATGGCTTAGAATATATTGCCGGCGGGTCAGGATTTACCAAGCTATTGCAGCTCCAGGAAGAGGAGAGAAGCTACTTTTTTGCTGAGTTGGAAAAACTGCATGGGTATGCGGACACCATCATTATTGATACCGGAGCAGGTCTGACACTCGAATCACAGCAATGCCATCTTTCCGCGGATGAGGTAATGTTACTTACAACCTGTGAACCGACTGCCATCGCCGATGCCTATTCCGTTGTCAAAATATTGCATGGTCGGCAGCCATCCATCTCCATTCAACTTGTGATTAATCGTGTGGTCAATCCAAAGGAGGGAATGGAAGTGGCAAGTAAATTCAAAGCAGCGGTCCATTCCTTTTTACAGATGGACATCAAAATATTCGGTGCGATACCCGAAGATCCCCATGTGCTCCAGTCCGTTTTAAAACAGGTTCCGTTTTGTTTGGCTGCACCCCGTTCTCAAGCATCCCAAACACTCAGAAGACTTGCTGAACGGTTTGTTACCGGAAGCACGTCAGAGGATGGACACGGCGGTATCAAAGGCTTTGTCCGTAAATTGTCAAGGATGCTAAATTTTTAATCAATGGAGGAACTAAAGATGGAAGAGATACTTGAACCTTATATTCCATTGGTTAAAATGGTTGTAACAAAGATGAAGAAGCAATTATCGGACCAGGCGGATGAAGGTGAACTGTTCTCTTCCGGGATGGTGGGCCTGTGGGATGCATCCCGGAAATTTGACCCCTCTCAAGGAGTAAAGTTTGAAACCTATGCCGTTCAACGGATTCGCGGCGCAATCATTGACGGGCTGCGGCAAACCGATCACGCATCACGTTCGATTCGAAAAAAAGAAAAATTATTTCGCGATGGATGGGAAACATTAGAACAAACCCTATTAAGGAAGCCAACAGCCCAGGAAATGAGTGCACATCTCGGTATTTCTGTGAAGGAATATGAAGAAACACTTCTTCTTTTGGCTTCTATTAAACAAGAATCCCTTAATGTTCCGAATAATGAAGGCGAAAAAGAGGCTCCGGTCTATCTTCAAATTGAGGACCATTATTTTCAAAAACAAGAGGAATGGCTGGTGACAAAGGAACGAAGGCAACAATTAGCGGCACTAATTGATGCACTGCCGGAAAGAGAAAAACTTGTCTTGTCCTTAGTCTATTACGAAAACTTAAGTTTAACAGATGTCAGTAAAGTATTGGATGTCCATAAATCCCGAATTTCACAGCTCCATTCACAGGCAATCAAACGATTGCGCACGTTTGCTGTAACCCATGGGTTTACGATTTGATGCTTCACTAGATATTTTTTTTTGAAACCTCTAACGTAATCATATATAATTTTCGTTAGGGTCATTCTCATGGCTATTGGGTTGTCCTACATAATTTTATACGGATTGGGAGTAGTAAGATGGAAAAAGTATTGATTTTTGGTCATAAAAATCCGGACACAGATACGATTTGTTCTGCGATTGCTTATGCAGATTTAAAAAAACAATTAGGAATGGACGTCGAGCCGGTTCGTCTTGGCCAAATTAATGGTGAAACACAATTTGCGCTAACAAAATTTAACGCAGATGTTCCTCGTTTGGTTGAAGCGGTTGCTGCTGAAGTCAGCTCCGTTATCTTAGTCGATCACAATGAACGCCAGCAAAGTGCCAATGATATCGCAGATGTTCGTGTGCTTGAAGTCATCGACCATCATCGGATCGCGAATTTTGAGACAAGCGACCCATTATATTACCGCTGCGAGCCTGTTGGCTGTACCGCAACGATCTTAAATAAAATGTATAAAGAAAATGGTAAAGAGATTAAACCTGAAATTGCTGGCCTGATGTTATCCGCGATTATTTCTGACTCTTTATTGTTTAAATCACCTACCTGCACACCAGAAGATGTGGCGGCTGCACGTGAATTGGCAGAAATCGCTGGAGTCGATGCGGACAGCTATGGCTTGGACATGTTAAAAGCAGGCGCTGATGTTCGCGATAAATCCGTGTCAGAGCTATTAAGCCTCGATGCAAAGGGATTTGAGATGGGCGCAAGCAAAGTAGAAATTGCCCAGGTGAATGTGGTGGACACTGCGGATGTTCTTGAGCGCCAAGCGGAATTGGAAGCGGCCATATCGGCAATCATCGAAGAAAAGAATTTGGATTTATTCCTATTTGTGGTAACGGATATCTTAACAAATGATTCAGTTGGTTTAGCTTTAGGCAGTAAAGCTGAAGCAGTCGAAAAGGCTTATAACGTCAACCTCGTAAATCATACCGCAACATTAAAGGGTGTTGTATCCCGTAAGAAGCAAATCGTCCCTGTATTAACAGATATTTTTACTAAATAATTGAAGAAAACCGTTCATGCTGTTTTGCGGCATGAACGGTTTTTTTTCCTCACCTTTTATTCAGGCTGTTTTTGAGGTTCTTCCTTCTTATGATTCATCAGGAAAAAGGTTAATGGCTGATCGGAGCCTGTCATCAATTTATAGACATATGAAGAAGTTACTTTGTAGCCATCCTCAATTCTCTCCGCTAAATAATTCGTTCGTTCAAAAAGAATCGAGCGAATATGGTTCACCTGCCGAGCCAGTTTATCTAATAAGGCTTCCTGATTATCCAATCGCTTAAGTACACCGCTTTGAAAGTCGTCTTGTTTCTCCAATTTCTCGGCAGCGATTTTTTGCAATTCCAGTTGTTCATTCATTTGCAGCGAAAGCTGCTGATTAACCTCTTCATTCTTTGTTAACCGGTTGCTTAAGGTCCTGCAATTGTGAGTCAATCTGGTTCCATTGATTTATTTTTGATTCCTCTTGCTGGGAATAACGCAAACCTAATTCAGCCAGTGCTTCTGTAAGGGCAGCATTGGCTTTTTGCTGTTCATTTATCAGCTCTGATAAGGAATCTTGCCGAGATAACTGCTGATTTGGTTCCTTGGGACTCTGATTATTTTTATATACTTCCGGATAATTCTTTTTATTTATATATAATCCCATACCACTCTCCGCCTTTAATTTTTTTTGATGTGTTATTGTATGCTTTACGGTACGGACATGAATGGGCTAGTCCAGTAAGATTGCTCATTATTTAAAAAACAAGGCGGAGTTAGGAAGGAAAAGCGGGAAAATATAGTCGTATTTTAGCCGCGGTATTATTTAGTTTTTATACTGCTAAAAATTTATGATTAAATACCTTAACAGCAGCCTCTGCTACTTGAATATCATGTGGAACGGTACTACCGCTAACCCCAACTGCTCCAATAACTTTTCCATCATGGACAAGTGGGATTCCGCCGCCGAATACAACAAGCCGGCCATTGTTGGTTGTATTTAAACCATAAAGTTCAGCTGCAGGAACGGTGGCATCAGCTAAATTGGCTGAAGGCATTTTTAAAGCTACTGATGTCCATGCCTTATTTTGAGCAATGTCAATGCTGGCTAACCAAGCATCATCCATCCGGTGGACTGCAACCAAATTTCCACCCTCATCCACTACTGAAATAACCATAGAAACCCCAATGCTTTTTGCTTCTTTTTCAGCACCTGCAATTAATTCTTTCGCTAAGTCTAATGTCATTTTGGTCATTTTATAATTACCTCCCTAATTTGGTTTTCTTATATTTGCATAAAAATTAATTTTTTAACATTCCATGTGGGTCAATGACGAATTTCTTGGAAGCCCCCTGATCAAATTCAGCATAAGCACCGGGTGCTTGATTTAAAGAAATCAAAGTAGCATTCACAGCTTTGGCAATTTGTGCTTTTCCGCTTAGGATGGCCATCATTAAGTCGCGGTGATATTTCATAACCGGCGTTTGACCTGTCACAAAAGTATGTGCTTTTGCCCAGCCAAGTCCTAAGCGAACCTTTAAGGTTCCAATTTTTGCATCTGCATCGATGGCGCCAGGATCGCCGGTCACATAAAGTCCTGGAATCCCAAGGCGTCCGCTGGCACGGGTAACTTCCATTATCGAGTTCAATACAGTTGCCGGGGCTTCGCCCGCACCAGCGCCATGTCCATGGGCTTCAAAGCCGACACAGTCAATAGCACAATCAACTTCTGGAACCCCTAAAATTTGTTCAATCTGTTCGCCAAGATTTGGGTATTCTTTAAGATTAACAGTTTCACAACCGAAGCTCCTCGCCTGAGCCAGCCGCTCACTATTCAAGTCACCGACGATGACCACTGATGCCCCTAAAAGTTGAGCAGAATGAGCCGCTGCTAAGCCAACAGGTCCAGCTCCAGCAACATATACTGTGGAACCAGGCTTTACACCAGCACTTACCGCTCCGTGGTAACCTGTTGGAAAAATATCGGAAAGCATCGTTAAATCAAGAATCTTTTCTAGTGCTTGATCCTTAACAGGGAATTTTAGCAGCTGGAAGTCTGCATAAGGGACCATAACATATTCGGATTGGCCGCCAACCCAGCCGCCCATGTCGACATAACCGTAAGCTGAGCCCGGACGGTCCGGATTCACGTTCTCGCAAATGTGAGTATTTTGCTCTTTACAGCTGCGGCAGCGACCGCAGGCAATGTTAAATGGGACCGAAACAAGGTCGCCTTTTTTAATAAATTCCACGTCACGCCCAACTTCAATGACTTCACCTGTGATTTCATGACCGAGAACTAGTCCTGACGGAGCAGTCGTCCGCCCGCGCACCATATGCTGGTCACTGCCGCAAATATTGGTGGTTACGACTTTTAGAATCACTCCATGGTCACATTTACGACCAACGTTTAAAGGATTTACTCCGGGTCCGTCTCTTAAAACTAAGTCAGGATAGCTAATATCTTCAACAGCTACACGTCCTGGGCCTTTGTACACTACCGCTCTGTTTCCTGCCATTTTGCGTTCCTCCATTCATTTGCTTTTATATTTAGGATATGGATTGCCAACAACAGATAGAGTTCTTAGGTGAACATTTAAGTTTGAATATTATCTATCTTAATTTAATTCTAAAAAATAATTCTTTTTTATGGAAGAACGCACTTTTTTGTGAGATGGTTACTTATAGGATACTTTTAGGATACATAGGGAAGGGGGACAATGAATGGATGATTTACGATCGGAAGTAAAAAAGAAAATCGAAAATGGTGAATTTAATTGTGAAAAAGAATTTACTCTTTCCCTAATAAGCGGCAAATGGAAAATAACCATTATTTACTATTTAGGGACGGATGGCACTTTACGATTCACTGAAATTAAGCGATTATTTCCAAAAATTACACATAAAGTTCTTACAACCCAGATTCGAGAGTTAGAGGAAGACGGGATTGTCCATCGAAAAGTTTACCCTGAAGTTCCACCAAGAGTAGAATATTCACTAACAGAATTGGGTCAAAGCCTCATGCCTCTCGTCTTTATGATGTACGATTGGGGAAAGCAGCATATTAAATACTTTGCGAAGCGCGAGTAATGTATTTGGTGTTTCATAATATAGCAGGTTAATAGCCAGGCCCATTAAACTTGGGTTCCTGGCTTTTTATCGTTGAAACAGTAAAAATACTGCAAACATAGGATTGTCAGAATTGTGACAAAAATCGCTTTCCTTGTGTGAATTTTTTGTAAACGATAGGTGAACTCACCCTAAAAATTTCCTTGGTCGCTTACTATTAAGCTATAGATTTTCACCTTAAACCTGATTCATAAGGGAGTTGACGGGCTTGGAATTAACAAGGAGATCTTTATTGAAAGCAACGGCTGTTTCTATGACGCTGGCAGCAGCGGGATGCAGTAAAAAGGACAAAAGTTCAGTACTAAACAGTGCACAAGCAGCAAGTATTGAACCAGATGAATGGAAGACCACTGTGTGCCGTTTCTGCGGTACAGGGTGCGGTATTTTAGTCGGTGTGAAGGACCGAAAGATTATTGCCACTAAAGGGGATCCGGAAAACCGTTCAAACAAAGGGCTAAACTGTATTAAAGGATACTATGTCGGAAAAATCTTGTTTGGCAAAGACCGGTTAACAAAGCCACTGATTCGTGAAGATAAATCCAAAAAAGGCACAATGGAAGGATTCAGGGAAGCCTCGTGGGAAGAGGCATTAGACTTAGTCGCGAAAAACATGAAAGAGGCCTACGATGCTGATCCGAAATCCGTAGCTTTTTATGGGTCGGGACAACAAACGATTATGGAAGGGTATGCATCCGTAAAGCTATGGAAAGCAGGTCTGTTGAGCAATAATATTGACCCGAACGCCCGCCATTGTATGGCTAGTGCTGTAGCCGGCTTTATGACAACCTTCCAATCCGATGAACCGATGGGCTCCTATCGCGATTTAGATGAAACAGATGTGTATGTCACATGGGGAGCCAATATGGCGGAAATGCACCCGGTTCTTTACTCGCGCCTGACAGCTCGCAAACTGAAAAACAGCGCTGTCAAGCACTATGACATAACGACAAGACAGTCACGGACCTCGGAGCTTGCTGATGTCGTCATGATATTCAGGCCGCAAACTGATTTAGCCATTGCCAATGCCATTGCCAATTACCTGATCCAAAACGATTTATATGATCAAACATTTGTCAATGAACATACACAGTTCAAAGCAGGTACAGAAAACCTCGGTCATACCTTTGATGATAATTACGAAGCCACAGATGTGGGAAAAGCAGCTGATCAGGATTGGGTTATTCCCTTTGAAGAGTTTAAGACAAGGGTATCGGAATATACGTTGGAAAAAGCAGCGGAGATGTCTGGTGTGCCTGCGAAAGATATTGAAACGCTTGCAAAGGAATTTGCTGATCCTAAGAAAAAAATTATGTCCCTTTGGACAATGGGTGTCAATCAGCATACTCGCGGTACCTGGATGAACAATCTCATATATAACATTCATTTGCTCACAGGGAAAATTTCTAAGCCGGGCAGCGGTCCATTTTCGTTAACGGGTCAGCCAAGTGCCTGTGGAACGGCACGTGAAGTAGGGGTGTTCTCCCATCGATTGCCGTCAGACTTAGTTGTAAAAAATCCGGAACACCGCCGTTACACCGAAATGATTTGGAACCTGCCGCAAGGATATTTGGATCCTATTGAAAACCCGGGCATGCACACGATGAAAATGTTCCGTGAGTTAGGAAACGGCAAGATTAAATTTTTATGGAGTATGTCTAATAACTGGGGGCAGACAAATCCGAAGTTAAACAGATATCGCGGAAAAGATGCGAATGGGAAAGGTGTCATTGATGGATTTATCGTTGTTTCCGATGTGTATCCAAACCGCTCGACGGAAATGGCAGATGTGGTGTTCCCGGCAGCCATGTGGGTTGAGCGTGAAGGTCAATTCGGGAATGCTGAACGACGGACGTCGATTTTTGAAAAATGTGTGGATCCGCCGGGTGAAGGCCAAATGGGATTTATGGGCGATTGTTCAGGTAGCAAAGCGAGTGCTGGATCGGAAAACTGATTGGCGACAAGCCGGCATTTGATGTTTTGTTTGGTATGGTATGGGATAAAAAGAAAAATGATCTTCTTAAGGACCAGCATGAAGTGAATCGCCTTTTGTGGGAGGAATACCGCTTATTCACGAATCCACATGAGCATCCAAATAAAGCAGCCCAGGAACTCGGGGCCAAACTGAAAATGAAAGCGAAACAAATGGCTCCATATGAGGAATATTTGAAACAGCACGGGATTTGCTCGGCCGGTCCGAAACGTGGATGGCAAATGGCTCGACGAACTCACGCGCTATTCCGTATGGGAAGCAGGAGGACGGCTTCGATCAATACGGGGTGGAGGAGTTTGGCCATAAAGGGAAT
>NZ_JBMPZU010000044.1:0-2666 GCF_049463095.1 Neobacillus sp. 19
GTAAATCTGGTTTTCCTTCTTCTTGATGGACAACATGCTGTTCCCAAATTTTTTGGATAATCGTTTTTGGTGTTTGCATAGCTTCCTTCCTCACGTTAATAAATTTAATTTCACGGTAATTAGCAAATATCACACCTCAATCAGCGGATATCCCGCTTCAATTGGCGGATAAAGCACTCCAATCAGCGAATACCCTGCTTCAATTGGCGGATAACGCACCCCAATCAGAGGATATCCTTATCTCCCCTAGATTTATAAGGGTAAACCGTCCAATAAGACGGTTTACCCCAAAAAGTTTCTTAATAATAGCAGCTGGCGATACATTTAGAAGCATTTTGAGACTTAATATAATCGACAATTAGTTTAGTCATTTCCGCGGTCCCAACAAGGCGGCCGTTTGCAACCTGAAGGTCACCTGTGTGGAAGCCGGCATCAAGAATGGATTGAACAGCCTCCTCAATGACTTTTGCTTCATCTTCCATTTGGAATGAATAACGAAGCATAAGGGCCGCAGAAAGAATCATCGCAACCGGGTTAGCGATCCCCTTACCGGCAATATCCGGGGCAGAGCCGTGAACTGGTTCATAAAGGCCAAGGCCATCTTCACGAAGGCTGGCAGATGGAAGCATCCCAAGTGAACCTGTTAAGACAGATGCCTCATCACTTAAAATATCACCAAACAAATTTTCCGTAACAATGACATCAAAATGAGTTGGATTCGTAATCAGTTTCATTGCTGCTGCATCAACTAAAACATGTTCAACAGCGACGTCTGGATACACTGCTTTTTTTCTTCCACCACTTCTCGCCAAAGCTTGCTGGATTCTAAGACGTTGGCTTTATCTACAGAGGTCAAATGACCGCGCCGCTTTTGGGCTGATTGAAAGCCTTTATCTACAATTCTTTCAATTTCTTTACGAGTGTATGCAAGCGTATCAACAACAGAATTTCCGTTGTCACGGCGCTCGCTTGGTCTTCCGAAATAAAGTCCGCCAGTTAATTCACGTACAATAAGGAGGTCGCTTTCCTGAAACCACTTCTTCCTTCAATGGTGAAGCATGGAGCAGGTTCTTAAAACCTTTAACGGGCCTTAAGTTAGCAAATAAATCGAGTGCCTTGCGGATTCCAAGCAATCCTCTTTCAGGACGTAAGTGGGAAGGATTTTGATCCCATTTTGGCCCGCCGACGGCACCTAATAATACAGCATCCGCCTCCTTACAGGCATCAACCGTTGAATCGGGAAGGGGAGTGCCGTATTGGTCAATGGCTGCTCCTCCGATTTCATGGGTTTCGAAGCTAAAACTATGATTATATTCTTCAGCAATTGCCTGTAACACATCTTTTGCCGAATTAATAACTTCCTTGCCGATACCATCACCGGGAAGTAGAACAATATGTTTTTTCATTAGAAGCAACCTCCTCATTTTTTTTGGGTGCCTGACACCCTTTGTACTATCTGTATACAGTAAATGGTGCCTGACACCATTTACAACACCGCTGGTTCTTTTGCAATTGCTTTTTGGTTGTAGAATACTCTGTTGACTGCGTTCAGGAAGGCTTTGCCTGATGCTTCTAGGACGTCCTGGGCGGATCCGCGTCCGCTTACTGCAGTATTGTTAACCGTCATTTTCACGTGGACTTCAGCAAGTGCGTCCCGCCCTTTACCAACGGAGGTCAAGTTGAAATCAGTGAGATGAATTTTT
Organism: Neobacillus sp. 19; assembly: GCF_049463095.1. NCBI lineage: Bacteria > Bacillati > Bacillota > Bacilli > Caryophanales > Bacillaceae > Neobacillus > Neobacillus sp. 19. The sequence goes on from NZ_JBMPZU010000044.1 coordinate 1,704, forward strand.
TCTTCAATTAATGCTTCTAATGTGTTGTATAATGCTTCAACACTTCCGCTGCCAGTTCTTGCTGTCTCTACCCGGTTACCGCATGGAGTCGTGAGAGCGACAGTGGCGGTAGGGAGGTTTCCAGAACCGCTTTGAACTTGGAAAGCGACAAGCTCATACTTTTTCACATCAACAGAAGCTGTTTGGATATCTAGTAAAATCGTATATAAATCTTCATCTGTTACTTCTTTTTTGCTGTCAGTTAATTGCTTAAATGATTTGAATGCTTCGTTCAGCTTCTCTTGAGATAAATCGAAGCCCATCTGCTCAATTTTGTCCTTAAAGGCATGGCGGCCTGAATGTTTTCCAAGAACAAGGTCATTGGATTGAACGCCAACCAATTCAGGCGTAATAATTTCGTAGGTCAAGGCATTTTTTAACACGCCATCCTGATGAATTCCTGATTCATGAGCGAAGGCATTTTTTCCAACAACGGCTTTATTGCCAGGGACCTTCATCCCAGTAAAGCGGCTCACCAAGTCACTTGTGCGCTTGATTTCTTTTAACACTAGATTCGTTGTGAATGGATAGCGGTCATTGCGAATATTTAAAGCAACGGCGATTTCTTCTAATGCTGCATTGCCTGCGCGTTCCCCAATGCCGTTAATTGTACCTTCCACTTGAGTAGCGCCATTTTCCACCGCTGCAAGCGAGTTGGCCACTGCCATACCTAAGTCATCATGACAGTGGCAGGACAGTGCTGCTCTATGAATATTCGGCACATTTTCTCTTATATAGCGGAACATCCGTCCATATTCTTGCGGCGTTGTATACCCCACATTATCAGGAAGGTTGATGACAGTAGCTCCGGCTGAAGCGGCGCACGAAAAACGCGAAAGCGTTTCACGATAAATGCGAAAACGCCTATCTAGGTTGTTGGGTTTTGGTTAAATTGCACCTTGCACTGAACGAAGAACAGCTACA
>NZ_JBMPZU010000045.1:0-51229 GCF_049463095.1 Neobacillus sp. 19
CGCTTTACGCCCAATAATTCCGGACAACGCTTGCCACCTACGTATTACCGCGGCTGCTGGCACGTAGTTAGCCGTGGCTTTCTGGTTAGGTACCGTCAAGGTACCGGCAGTTACTCCGATACTTGTTCTTCCCTAACAACAGAGCTTTACGACCCGAAGGCCTTCATCGCTCACGCGGCGTTGCTCCATCAGACTTTCGTCCATTGTGGAAGATTCCCTACTGCTGCCTCCCGTAGGAGTCTGGGCCGTGTCTCAGTCCCAGTGTGGCCGATCACCCTCTCAGGTCGGCTACGCATCGTCGCCTTGGTGAGCCGTTACCTCACCAACTAGCTAATGCGCCGCGGGCCCATCTGTAAGTGTCAGCCGAAACCGACTTTCGACTTTTCCTCATGGGAGGAAAAGAATTATCCGGTATTAGCTCCGGTTTCCCGAAGTTATCCCAGTCTTACAGGCAGGTTGCCCACGTGTTACTCACCCGTCCGCCGCTAACCAACGGGAGCAAGCTCCCATTGATTCGCTCGACTTGCATGTATTAGGCACGCCGCCAGCGTTCGTCCTGAGCCAGGATCAAACTCTCCAAAAAAGTTGAGTTGATTAGCTCATAATTTAAAACGTTGGCTTTTGCTTCTATATAAGAAGCAAATATTATTGTTTGTTGACGTTTTTGTTTGTTTAGTTTTCAAAGAACAATTTCGATTATCTGTCGTAAGCGACTTTATCAATATACCACAAAGCTTTTTACGATGTCAATATCTTTTTTTTAAACCGTCACCCGCGAAAGTTTTATGTGAATGTTTCGCAGCGACGGTTATTAATATACCAAGTATTCTTTAAAAGGTCAATACATTTTATTGTTTTTTTACAATAATTTTTTATTTACCTGATAACAACGATGAAAAACACCGTGACCCTTAGTTTCTATATTGACTACATCTACTAAATGTTTTTCAATCAAATATTCGAGCAGTACTGCTAAATCAACTGAGTATGGAATTAATTCAGACTCATTCATGATTTCATTAAAAACCCAATGTTCCTTCCGGCTTAAAACCTCTAATAAATGAGAAGTGCAAATTTTTGTTCTGGAATAAATCATAAATTCACTTGCAAGGAACAAAAGTTCAAGTCTTTTCTCAAGTGTTTCTTCACTGTTTACAAGTTCTTCATATAATTTAAAGATTTCCGGTTCTATTTGTTTTACTTGATGCCACACCGTAAGTTCCGGGTGAAGCCCGTTTTCTATTACCGCTAATCTGGCAAGATGGTGTAAGGAATGAACAACATGATTATAAGCATCTAAATATTGTTTGCTTTCAAATAACGCTTTGCCATCTACATATCGTCGAATTAACTTTGCAAATTCCAGGCCCATTTTAATTTTTCGACCGTTAAAAGGAAATTCCCTTAGTTCCGTTATTAAATTGGCGACATATTCGTTCCGATCAAAAAGAATTCTAGCCTCATGAATCCATTCAAAAATTTTTCGATTTGTGCCTAGCAGCAGCCATTCCTCCAGTTGGGCCTCTTCAATCACATGCATAGCTGCCTTCTTGTTGTTATACGTATAATGCTTAACAAATAACGGCTGGTCAGCCTGTTTAACAATGATTAATAATATGACATCAAATGAATCGGTAATATGACTTGATTTTTGTTTTTTTTCAACCAACAAGACTCCAAGGGTATTTGATTGACTCGCCCTTTCTTGGTAAATAGGCCGAAGGATGTCTTCCATTCATCATTCCTCCAATTTTTTTCAGGTAGCTTTATATGTTCGACAGCGAGACGTAATTTCCTTCTTTGGTCAGAGACAATTTTCGACATTCTTTGCGAAGGATTTTTTCTTAGAACATAAATATGGTATAGTTTCTCTAGGAGGGAGAAACATGGCAAAATATTCGAGTAAAATAAATAAAATCCGTACTTTTGCATTATCATTAATTTTCATCGGCTTTATTGTTATGTATGCCGGTATCTATTTTCGTACTTCACCAATTATTATGACCATCTTCATGCTTTTGGGTCTTATTTTTATTATCGCAAGTACAGCCGTTTATTTTTGGATTGGGATGTTATCGACAAAAACCATCCAAGTCAAGTGCCCGAACTGTGGAAAACCCACAAAAATGCTCGGCCGAGTGGATATGTGTATGCATTGTCGTGAACCGTTGACCCTTGATCCTACACTTGAAGGACAACAATTTGATGAATCGTACAATAGTAAAAAAGCAGGAAAATAAAATGAGGATGACCGAAACCCGATTGGCTTTTAGCCTTAAGGTTTATGTCACCCTCATTTTTTCTTTTTTTAATCGACCCATTGACCGAATTAAATTAATGGACTTCTTTACTTGCACACTCTGGACAGGAACCATAAATTTCCATGCGGTGATTTTCCACTTTAAAGCCAGTTACGTGGGAAGCAAGATGCTCTACTTCGTCTAAGCCTGGATAATGAAAGTCCACAATCTTTCCACAATTTTCACAAATAACATGGTAATGGTGTGAGGTTACAAAATCAAAACGCGCTGAAGCATCACCATAGGTTAATTCCTTTACAAGCCCAACTTCACGAAATACTCGTAAATTATTGTAAACTGTCGCCACACTCATATTAGGGAATTTCCCTTCAAGGGCTTTATAGATTTCATCTGCAGTAGGATGTGACATCGAGTTTATTAAATATTCAAGTATCGCATGACGTTGCGGAGTAATTCGCACCCCAGTGTCCTTCAAGGTTTCCAACGCTTCTTTTAACTGATTCATCGTCATGCACCTTCTTTCTAAAAAATATTCTTAGATTATAATTGTTATAATTTATTTTACTAAGTTATTAATACTTTTGTCAATATTGTAATCTCATTAACAAGAAATGTTTATCCATGCAATGTTTTGTATTTTATTATATGCATTTTCGATTATTTCTTTCCCATAAAAACTTTTGGTTATTTTCCATAAAAAAAGGGCCGTTATCGACCCAAAAGTTTATCTGAGGAGGTATGCCCTAATAGAATGATATTCACTTACAAGGTTATTGCATTGGACAAATGCCTTTTATCAAGAAAATAGGCAGTAAAATGGGTTTAGAGATTTTCACGGATGTATGTTAACGCATCCTCTACATGCCCCTTCACTTGAACCTTTCTCCATTCTTTCACGACCGTTCCTTCCTTATCAATAATAAAAGTGGATCTTTCAATTCCCATGTATTCTTTGCCAAAGTTCTTCTTTAACTTCCAAACACCATAACTTTCCGCCACTTGATGGTCTGTATCTGCCAATAGTAAAAAAGGCAAGCCGTACTTCTCAACGAATTTCAGATGACGTTCTACCGGGTCTGGACTCACCCCTAAGACTACTGCATCCACATCCGTAAATTGATGAATCTGGTCACGGAAATCACATGCCTCTGTTGTACATCCAGGTGTCATGTCTTTTGGATAAAAATATAGAACTACATGTTTTCCCTTAAGGTTTGATAATGTTATTGTCTCACCAGTATGGGCAGCTAATGTAAAATCAGGAGCCTTCTTCCCAGTTTCAACTGTCATTTTCCTCACTCCACTTTGTAATTTCTTTCTAATTCTAGCCTAACCAAACTTCCCTGCCAAAACAACTATTCTGCACAAAGGGGGTTAGCATTATTTTTCCCGATTGATCATGACTCTAGCAACAAAGGCAGCAGGTAATGTATAACCAATTAACGCTTCAGTCACGGCAATAAACCGGCCTATTCCAAGTGGAATGACATCCCCATTCCCCACAGAAAACAGCATCATCGCACTAAAATAAAAGCTCGTTTCAAAGAGGTTTTTCCCATGTCCATCATTTGCTTCCATGACCACAGGGGTACCAACTAAAGAAAACAAAAGATAAATAAGACCAAATCCGATAATGACCGTTAGATAACAAGTTCCTAAATAAAAAAAATTGTCCACTGAAACTAATTTACCCTTTATCGTGTTTGGAACAAATAATGTTCGGATACTCATAAAAATGCAAAAAATAACGATAGGCAGCAAGAAATAGAACAAGAAAGACCACCTCTAATTCCCGGTTTATTCTAATTCTATTTCTATGCAGGCTTGGTCCATTAATTACCTGCTCCGCGATATTTCTTCACACCTTGATTCCAGAGATAAATAGAAAGCGTAAAAAAAATGACTCCAATGACTGGCGTTAAAAACGCATACCAAAACCACTCTTCTTTTTCTAGAAAAAAGGAAGCGGGATACACACCAACAAAGGCAAACGGCAGAATCCAGGTTAAGACAAAGCGGATTAATTTATTATAAATATTGACAGGATACCGTCCATAATTGCTGATATTGTACATCATTGGCATGAGGGAGGTCCGGGCATCCGCCCAAAAGCTGACACAGGCTAGCATGATGAAAATCCCGCCATAAACCATTGCTCCGCCCACAACGAAAATAATAAACAAGAAAGGATCATACCAATCAACCTGAAGGCCAAGCCTGTACCCGGCATAAAACATAATTGCAAGTCCCGTAATTGATCCTAATAAAGACTCTAATTCAAGTCTTTCAAGTATGATTTGAAAAAGACTATGAATCGGCCTAGTTAAAATCCGGTCCAATTCCCCCTTTACAATATACCGTTCATTAAAATCCCAAATATTAAAAAATGCAGAAAACACGGCATACGGTACAAGAAAAAAACCATAAATAAAAATAATTTCATCCCTGCTCCATCCATGAAGCAAATTGGTATGACCAAAAACAACAAGAATAAAGACAAGGTTAATGGCCTGGGACAGCAAATCAGAGAAAAACTCAACAAATAAATCAGCACGATATTGCAGTCTTGTCTTTAAATATTGCGACATATATTGAAAAAACATCGAAACGTAAAACATGCCTTACCCCCCTTGAATAATCAGCTGTTTTTTTGCTAAACGCCAAAGCAGATAAATTGGCAAAAGGAGAATGACTACCCAAATAAATTGCTGACCAATCGCCGCTATTGCCTGAGGAAATGAAAAGCCTTTGGTAAAAATCATGCTGGGGGTGTAGCTGATCCCTTGAAAAGGCAGAAATTTCATGATATCTTGTGCCCATCCTGGAAAGAAACTAATCGGAAGAAGAAGACCGGAAAATAAATCAATCACGACTCGTTTCGCCCGGATGAGTCCAGCGTTGTTAAATAAGAAGAAAGTTGTAATTCCCGTTAACAAATTAAGCTGAGTATTGATAAAAAAACTTAACAGAGTCGAAATGGCAAACAATCCCCAAACGCTTGGTTCCCATGTGAATTGAATGGGAAAGATGAAATAAACAATGATGAGCCCAGGCGCTGAAAAAAAGAATAACCTAAAGATCCCTTCACCTAACGCCTGCATCGTTTTCATTCCAAGATAATTGTAAGGTCTTATTAATTCGATGGCTACTTTTCCTTCCATGATCTCCTGTGCCATTTCACGGTCAAGGTTGTTAAAGTAAAATGCTCGAGCCATCCACGCGACTGCCACATAGGAGGTCATTTGAACCACGGAAAGCCCTTCGATTTGCTCTTTCACCCCGTAAATGGCAGTCCATAAAAAATAATAAGCGCCAATATTAATACTATAAATGAGAATCCCTGTATAATAGTTAGTCCGGTACGCAAGCATCATAAGGAATCGAATTCTAATCATTTCAATATATTTATCCAACTTCAACAGCACCCTTTTCATAAATATTACGAATGATTTCTTCTGTTGAAGTTTCATTGATTTTGACATCCTTCACCTTGAATGCTGCGACAACTTTCCCAATCACTTGTGAAATCAGTTCATCATTGTCTTCCAAGGCCGCAGTAAAAACTTGGTTCTTATCATCCAGATCCCACTCAACAGGTAAACCATGGGTAAGTTTCTTGACCGCAGTGAGATTAATATTTTCAAGGAATTGAAATTGAAGTTCTTTACGATCTCCCCACTTTTCCTTTAATTCCTTTAATGCCCCGTCATAGATCACTTTTCCTTCATCCAGCATGACAACACGTTCACACAATGCCTCAATATCAGACAGATCGTGGGTGGTCAGCAGGATCGTAGTGTTATACTTCTCGTTGATCTCCTTTAAGAATTCACGGATTTTCAACTTTACCAGTACATCCAGTCCAATGGTTGGCTCATCTAAAAAAAGCAATGGGGGGTTATGAATTAAGGCCGCAGCAAGTTCACAGCGCATTCTCTGGCCAAGGGATAATTTGCGGACAGGTTTATCTAACAGTGGCTCAATGTCTAATGTATTGATGACATGATTCATATGGTCATCGTATTGTTCGTCGGAAACTTTATACACCTTTTTCAACAAACGGAATGACTCCTGAACAGCAATATCCCACCATAATTGTGACCGCTGGCCAAATACAACTCCTATTGTCTGCACGAATCTTTCCCGTTCCTTATGAGGATTCATTCCATTTACAATGATTTCCCCTGATGTAGGTGTTAAGATTCCCGTCAGCATTTTTATCGTCGTTGACTTTCCGGCACCATTTTCACCAATATAACCAACCATTTCCCCCTTTTTAACTGAAAAATTGATATCGTTTACTGCCGGAACTACTTTATAATTCCGTGTTAACAGGTCTCTAAATGCGCCCTTTAAGCCCGTCCGGCTGGAATAGGCTTTAAATTCCTTTCGAAGCTTTTTCACTTCTATTACATTTTCCATTTTTTGTTCCTCCTGAAGCATCACTCTAATCAATTAGTTTAGCTAAATCACTCCGGCAACTCAACTTTCCCGCATCAAATTAAATTATCTAAATGTTAAAACAGATAATAGTTAATAAAAATAGTGCTAAAATGAGAAAGAGATAAATTTAGGAGGTAAAAAAATGCAATTTACGAATTCTGAACGTATACATAACGAAGCATTAGAGCATATTGTCGGAGGCGTTAACAGTCCATCAAGATCTTACAAAGCCGTTGGCGGCGGTGCCCCGGTTGTAATGGAGCGAGGACAAGGGGCTTATTTTTGGGATGTCGACGGCAATCAGTACATTGATTATCTTGCCGCATACGGCCCTATTATCACTGGTCATGCTCACCCCCATATCACTGAGGCGATTAAGCGTGCCGCTGAAACTGGTGTCCTTTATGGAACCCCCACACCATACGAGGTAAAATTCGCTAAAATGATAAAAGAAGCGATACCGTCCCTGGATAAGGTCCGCTTTGTCAATTCCGGAACGGAAGCGGTCATGACCACAATCCGTGTTGCCCGCGCCTATACTGGCCGTGATAAAATCATCAAGTTTGCAGGCTGTTACCATGGTCACTCTGATCTTGTCCTTGTTGCTGCGGGTTCTGGCCCCTCAACACTTGGCACACCGGATTCAGCTGGTGTCCCAAAAAGTATCGCCCAAGAAGTAATTACGGTTCCGTTCAATGATATCGAACCATTTAAAGAGGCATTAGAAAAATGGGGTTCAGAAGTTGCTGCGGTCCTTGTGGAACCAATCGTTGGCAATTTTGGAATCGTTGAGCCGAAATCAGGTTTTCTCGAGCAGGTCAACGAGCTTACCCATGCAGCCGGCGCGTTGGTCATTTATGATGAAGTGATAACAGCATTCCGCTTTATGTATGGCGGTGCCCAAGATTTATTAGGGATTCAGCCGGACTTAACTGCGCTTGGGAAAATAATCGGCGGCGGTCTGCCAATTGGTGCTTACGGCGGCCGGAAAGAAATCATGGAAACAGTTGCCCCGCTAGGACCTGCCTATCAAGCGGGAACAATGGCCGGAAACCCTGCCTCTATGCTATCTGGTATCGCCTGTCTGGAAGTGTTAAAACAAGATGGAATTTATGATTATTTAGATCGATTAGGCGCGATGCTCGAGGAGGGAATCTTGGAAGCTGCCAAGGAATACGATATTCAGATTACCATCAACCGTTTGAAAGGTGCTTTTACCATTTATTTCACAAATGAAACGATTGAAAACTATGAGCAAGCTGAAAATACTGATGGGGAAATGTTTGCAAAGTTTTTTAAGCTAATGCTCAAGCAAGGAATTAATCTAGCTCCTTCGAAATACGAAGCATGGTTCCTAACGATTGCACATACTGAAGAAGATGTTGAAGCAACATTACACGCGGTAAGAAATGCATTTTCCTCACTAAAATCCGAATAATTATGCATTTTTTATGCAGACAAGGAAGTGGAAATCCACTTCCTTTTTATTTTTAATCACGCTGAAAACGCTTACAACATCACCTTTACCCATTAAATCCGGAAGTTTTCTTTTCCATTTCTCATCCAAAATAATGCATATTTATTTGATTTCTGAAAATTCTTATGATAATATTAGAATATTCTTTTTTCTTTTTCCGTCTTTACTGTAATGCCCCACTAAAGCGTTAAACTTTTCTGCAATAAAAACCTATTTTCTCATTCTAAAAGTTTCATAGGAGGTGAAGCGGCTTTAGCGGGTTAACCGATGAAGCCAATGATAATGACACAAAAATGGACCCCTTCCCGATTTAAAGATTTCCATAAACAGGAACACGATGCATGTGGAATAGTCGCTTGCCTAGAGAAGAACAAAATCCCGACAAGAAAGAATATTTTTGACTGTATAGAGGCTCTAGTTACCATGAATCATCGTGCCGGTTTTATAAACGGTGAAGGTGATGGTGTGGGAATTCATATGGATATTCCAACTGAGCTTTGGAAAGAAAAGCTGCAAAAGAATGGCCTTGACCCTCAGATTGCGGAGAAGAATGAATTCGCTGTCGGCCATGTTTTTATCAGCCAAAAAGTGAATTGGGATATAACAAAGCAAGAATTAGTAAAAAAACTTGAGAAAAATGATTTAGTATTAATTTTGGAAACAAATGATGTTACAGACTCCTCTGCCCTCGGACCCATCGCCATTCAAGAGAACCCTGTATTTTGGCAATTTGCCTGCCTACCTGCGAATAAAGGCAAAGATTTAACAAAGATTCTTTTCGATACCCTCGTTGATTTTGAAATCAATGAACACGTCCATGTGGCATCACTCAGCCAAAATCATGTTGTCTATAAAGTAATGGGGGCTGGAAGATATTCTCCCGCGTTACTATCATGACTTAGCAAACCCTCTCGCCCGATCAACTATGACATTAGGTCATAACCGTTATTCTACTAATACATTATCAAGCTTTTTCAGAGTACAGCCTTTTAGTGTCCTAGGACATAATGGCGAAATTAATACGATTGCTAAGCTCCGCGATGAAGCAAAAATGATCAATGTTCCGCTTGTCAAAGACGGCAGTGATTCACAAGATTTAAGCCGCACGATGGAAACATTAATTTGCCGTGAAGGCTACTCATTGTTTGAAGCTATGGATCTATTATTTCCGCCAATCATTAATGAAATCAAGGCCTACCCTAAGCACCTGCAGGATTTATATACGTATCTACGTGAAGCATGGGGGCACTTTGCCCAGGGACCTGCAGGTATCATTTCGCGGTATGGGCAAGAAGCAGTATTTAGTGTGGATGCACTTGGTCTGCGTCCGCTTTGGATGCTGGAGACAGAGAGCTCTTATCTCTTTTCTTCTGAACCGGGAATCATTCCATCAAGTGAGTATGTGAATGACCCAAAGCCATTAGCACCAGGTGAGAAGGTTGGTTTTAAGTGGAACGGTGCGAAATTAGAAGTTTACGAGCAAAACCGTTATCAAGAAGAAGTGTATCAGCGCTTTGCTGAACGGTTAAATATTGACGGATCAAGGCTGCGGTTACTCCCCCTGTTTTAGCTAAAACCGTCACAATGAATTATCCAGACAAACTCCATAACGGACAGTATAAGGCCTTTGGCTGGGAGCGAGATCATATTCAATTAATTGAACAGATGGCGGAAAAAGGAGTGGAACCGATTCGTTCTCTGGGGCATGACGCACCACTAGCGGCCCTTAACCCTGAACGTGTGAATATCGCTGATTATATAAAGGAAAGTGTTGCTGTTGTTACAAATCCAGCCATTGACCGCGATCGGGAAACAGAGCATTTCTCCACTCGTGTCATTATCGGCAAGCGTCCAACATTATTTTTGAAAGAAAAAACGGAAACGGTGTTGGAGTTAACCACTCCTCTTCTATTAGAAGGAAAAGCAGGTTACACATGTTCAGAGACCCTAGGTCAGCCGAGCTTTGATCAAGTTGCGCAGCATTTTCAACAGCAGAAATTAGCAGCCTATTTATCTGCCACATTTAAAAAGGATGAAAATGTAGATCAGGCTATCGCAAGAATTGCGGAGGAAGCCGTTCAGGCTGTCCAGGCAGGAAAAACATTACTCATCCTTGATGATGCAAAATCCCATCAGGAGGATTTCTATTGGATTGACCCACATCTTGTAACATCAGCAATCGATCAGGCGTTAGTCAAAGCAGAATTAAGAAGAGAATGCTCATTAGTATTACGTTCTGCCGCGATTCGCTCGCTGCATGATATTATTACCGTATTTGGTCTTGGGGCCGATTTGGTCAGCCCATATTATATGTTCTTAACGGTTCTCGATGAATCTAATAAGCCGTTATTAAACTTATATAGCGCCCTAACAAAGGGAATTGAAAAGGTAATCTCGACAATAGGAATCCATGAACTCCGCGGTTATGGAAGACTATTCTCAAGTATTGGGCTCCATGAGGAAATTGCGCAAATTTTAAACATCATTAACTTTTTTGGTTCAAAAGAAATTGAATCGAATTTTGAAGCGATGAAGCTTGATGCGTTAAAAAGAGCAGAAGATTATCAGAGTGAGAAGGAAAGAGTCGGAAAAACCTTTCACCTCTTCCCACGGATATGGAAAGCTATTGGTGAAGTGGCTGCAACTGGTGACTATAGTGCTTATCGTGATAAAATCTCTGAACAAGAAACAGAAAATCCAACAACCATTCGCCATTTAGTGCAGCTTAAGAAGACCAATAAACGGGTTTTACCTGCTGACGTCGATCTACGTGTCGGTGATCATGATTTACCGTTTTTGATATCTTCGATGTCCTTTGGTTCGCAGAATGAAACAGCCTTTAGGGCCTATGCTGAAGGGGCAGATCGTTTAAATATGGTCAGCTTAAATGGTGAAGGCGGCGAAATTAAGGATATGCTCGGTAAATATCCGAAGACGCGCGGTCAGCAGATTGCATCCGGCCGTTTCGGAGTGAACGCTGAACTATTAAACTCTTCTAATCTATTAGAAATTAAAATTGGTCAAGGGGCGAAGCCTGGTGAGGGCGGCCACTTACCTGGTTCTAAGGTTACCGCAAAGGTTGCGGAAGCTCGTAATGCAACGCTAGGTTCGGATTTGATCTCACCATCAAACAATCATGATATTTATTCAATCGAAGATTTGGCGCAAATGATTCTTGAATTAAAAACAGCAAACGATCAGGCTAAGATTGCAGTCAAGGTGCCGGTCGTACCGAATATCGGAACTATCGCTGTCGGAATTGCGAAAGCCGGTGCAGATATCATTACGTTAAGCGGCTTTGATGGAGGGACAGGTGCAGCCAGAATTCATGCCCTGCAGTACGTAGGCTTGCCAGTTGAAATTGGTGTAAAAGCAGCCCATAATGCCCTTTTAGAAAGCGGTCTTCGCCACAAAGTAGAAATTTGGGCTGACGGCGGCATGAAGAGTGCTATGGACGTGATTAAAATCATGCTGCTTGGAGCAAATCGTGTCGGATTCGGAACATTGGCAATGCTGTCCATCGGCTGTACGACTTGCCGCGGCTGCCATTTAGATACATGCCATGTTGGTATTGCTACGCAAATTGAATCAGAAGCCCAGGCAAAAGAGCATGGATTAAGACGGTTTGTCCCAAGACAGTTTGATATGGCCGTTCAAGGGATCATGAATCTATTTACAGCTTTTGGATTAGAATTAAAGACACTTGCTGCTTCACTCGGTATTAAAAATTTACAAGATGCTGTCGGCCATTCAGAATTATTGGAGCAAGTAAGAGGAGAACAGCAGCTTAACCTTTCCTACTTGTTAAAACCACTGGAAATCAGCCAATTTGCAAAAATAGAAGCTTCAAAATCTATGGAGGAGGTTCAAATGCAGGTGGCTGCAGGAGCGGAATATCTTGATGCCAGTGTCGAACAGCTCCTTTCTTCGCGAGAATTCGTAAGTGTAACATCTGAACAGCGTGTATTAGGAAGTCGAGTATCCTGTCATCGCGTTCGCGGCAGATTGGACGGCTCCTACAAGCAGCTGGCCCCAGTACAGCTTAAGTATTTGGACGGTTCCATTCCGGGTAACGGCTTAGGTGCCTACAATAGTGAAGGAATTGAGATCACTGTGGAGGGTGGCGGTCAGGATGGGGTTGGAAAAACTTCCTTTGGCGGGGCTATTCAAGTTCTGAAGTCCAAAGGTAAAAATGGGATTTTATTTAATGGTTCAGTTGGTAAAGGGTTTGGCTACGGGGCGCAAAAAGGTTTGCTAATCGCCCAAGGAAATGCCGATGCCCGTGCTGGAATTCGTCTCTCTGGCGCTGATTTAATTATCGGCGGAGCGATGAAAAAGCCACTTCCGGAAAAAGAAGCCGGAAACATCGGTGCGAATGCCAATATTAAAGGATTTGCATTCGAGTATATGACAAACGGCCGCGGGCTCGTGTTAGGTGACCCAGGTCCGTGGATTTGTGCAGGCATGACCGGTGGTGTCGTTTATGTCCGTCAGCAGCCAGAAATGGGATTGACAAAGGATGCTATTACACGACGTGTTGCTAAAGGTGCAAAAGTTTCCGTTGTCGAACTAAATGAAAAGGGAATCCAGGATATAAACGAACTGTTAAATCAATATACTGACTTGTTGGAGAAAAATGGTCAATCCAGTGAGGCAAATCAGCTTCGCGGACTTTTGACCAATCCGGAAAACCACTTTATCCAAATAATCCCTGTGAAAGAACAAGCCGATCCATCTGTTTCAACAGAATGATTGTGAACGTCCGCTGCTATAGCGGACGTTTTTTGGGTACATATAGTTGTAACAATTTGAATAATAATTTCATATACTTTCTCTTGATAAAATGTTTAAATCCATGTATAGTACATATTTGTTCTTCAATGATCAAAATAAAATAATTATTATTATATTTGAAAGGAACTCATTTAGAATGAAGTTAGGTGCCCGCATCTTAAAAACGGGAATAGCTATTGTTTTATCACTCTATATAGGTCAGCTGCTGCACTCACCCTCTCCGCTATTCGCAGGTATCGCAGCAATATTTGCTATCCAACCGACCATTTATCGCTCCTATTTGACGATTATCGAACAAATTCAAGGCAATCTCATCGGTGCATTGCTTGCAGTTATTTTTGTTCTTCTGCTGGGAAATCATATTATTGTCATCGGTTTGGCCGCTATTATTGTTATTATTATCAACCTTAAACTTAAGTTGGAGAATACAATTGGACTTTCTCTCGTCACCTTAATTTCCATTATGGAAACGCAAAGCGGCAGCTTTATTGAATTTGCCGGCATCCGTTTTTCAACGATTATGATTGGGGTATTTTCGGCGTTTATCGTCAACCTTGTGTTTATGCCGCCAAAATATGAGAATAAGTTATATCTAAAAATTGTTGATACGACTGAGGAAATTATAAAATGGATTCGTCTCAGTGCACGCCATGATTATGATCATCAACTTCTTAAAACGGATATTAAAAAATTTAAAGACAGTATCAATACTATGAATCTGTATTATAAGATGCTGAAGGAAGAACGTTACTATTTGAAAAAAAATCTTCCGGAAAAATCGCGAAAGCTTGTTATTTATCGTCAATTAAACATAACGGCAAAAAAAGCACTTGATACGTTAAAAAGACTGCATCGTTATGAAAACGATTTGCTGCAGCTTCCCGAAGAATTTAAGGAGTCCATCCAAAATCAATTAGACAGCCTTATTTATCACCATGAACAGGTTCTTCTAAGGTTCATTGGGAAAATCCCTACACCACCTCCATACCCTGAGGATAATGAATACTTAAATAAAAAGGAGTTATTCGACTTCTTCTTAGCCCATCAAAAGGAATATTCCGATAATAATGATCCACATCTCTATCATACAATGCAAATTATCGCGATGATTATTGATTATGGTGAACAGGTGGAACATCTTGATACATTGATTACCAGCTTTCATTCTTATCATCACAACGAAGTATCAGTTGAAGATGAATATGACGATTAAACAGAAAGAACCCGAGGCAGATTACTCTGCTACGGGTTCTTTTTGTTCTAATTGCTGCACCTGAAATAAATTATAATAATTTCCTCGCTTGGCCATTAGTTCCTCATGTGTTCCTACTTCTACAATTTGACCGTGTTCAATTAGGACAATCCGATTGGCATGTGTAATCGTCGATAACCGGTGTGCCACAATAAAAGTGGTCCGATCCTTCGCCAGCTCTTCAAGTGATTCTTGAATTAAATGCTCACTTTCTAAATCCAGTGCTGATGTTGCCTCATCAAGGATTAAAATCGGTGGATTTTTTAGAAATACCCTGGCAATCGCTACACGTTGTTTCTGGCCTCCGGAAAGCTTCACACCTCTTTCCCCTACCTTTGTGTTGTAACCATCTGAAAGGTTAAGGATAAATTCGTGGGCATTCGCCGCTTTAGCAGCCTGGAAAACTTCCTCTTCGGTAGACCCGGGTTTTCCTAATAAAATATTGTCCATAACGGATTCGCTGAAAAGAATATTATCTTGAAAAACGACACCAATTTTATCCCTTAGGCTTTGAACCTTAAACTGGCGGATATCTGTCCCGTCCAATGTGATTCTACCTTTTGAGACATCATAAAATCGCGGAATCAAACTAACAAGCGTCGATTTCCCACCGCCGCTCATTCCGACTAACGCAATCGTTTCTCCCTTTTTTACAGCTAAATCAATCTCTTTTAAGACCATTTCATCCTCTTTTTCATACGAGAATGAAACATGTTCAAACGAAATATCACCCTTTACCTCATTGCATATCCGTGCATTTGGTTCATCAATAATGTCATACTTCTCATCCAAAAATTCAAATACCCGATCCATTGAGGCGAATGATTGGGTGATGGTTGTCGATGAATTCACCATTCTTCTTAAAGGATTATAAAGCTTGTCAATATAGGCAAAAAAAGCAACCATTGTACCAAGTGATAATTGATCCTGAATAACCAGATAGGCCGAGTAACCAATCACAATTAAAGGGGCAATATCTGTTATTGTATTGACTGCTGCAAATGATTTGGCATTCCAGCTTGTGTGCTGCAATGCTTTATCTAAAAAGTTTTTATTCTGTTTATTAAACTGTGTTTGTTCATATTCTTCAATAGCAAAACTTTTAATTACCGGCATACCCTGAACACGTTCATGTAAATAGCTCTGTACCTCCGCAAGGGCTTGTGAACGTTTCCGTGTTAGACTTCGGAGTTTTCCAAAAAAGTACTTAATGGAAAAAGCATAAAGTGGGAACAGCAAGATCGATACAATCGTTAATTTAACATTCATATAAAACATAAGAATAATTGCTATGACAATGGTGGCCATGTCCAGCCAAAGATTCATTAGCCCTGATATAACAAATGTCTTCGTCTGTTCCACATCATTAATCACACGCGAAATCACTTCTCCAGCACGGGTATTAGAATAATACTTAAAGCTTAGCTTTTGAATATGGGTATACATCTGGTCGCGAATATCATATAAAATTTTACTAGAGGTCCACTGTGCAAAATATTGACGGTAATATTCGATCGGTGGTCTAAGAATGACAAAAATAACGATCATGATGCCCATGATCAGCATTAGTTTATTCACTTTCTCATCATGGGATAATGCATGATTTCCGACAATATCGTCGACTACATACTTAATCAGCATGGGAATAACCAGCGGGATCGAAAATTTCACAATCCCAATGATGACCGTTCCAATAATTTGAAAACGATACGGTTTTACAAATTGAAGGTACCTGCGAATGCTGCTCAAATGAGAGGCACCCCCTTTCATCTTGTTAGTGAGGAAAATAATAACGCCTGTTGATTTCGAAATCAACAGGCGTTCCGAGATATCTAACGTCTGTACGTTAAATAACGTTCATACCAAATATCAATAAAATCTGGTGCAAACGGGCCATTCCGCTGCCGAATCCATTGTATCAATTTTTCCACATTTCGTTTTAAAATTTGATCAATCACATCTGGATACTTCATTTCACGGCGATGGCGTTCATATTCATCTTCGTCTAGTAAATTAAAGGTCATATCAGGATATACCTTGATATCAAGGTCATAATCGATATACTTTAGTGCTTCACCATCAAAAATGAACGGTGAACTTAGATTACAGTAATAATAAATGCCGTCTTCACGTATCATTCCAATGACATTAAACCAGTATTGTGAATGGAAGTAGCAAATAGCCGGCTCCCTCGTGATCCATGTTCTGCCATCTGATTCTGTAACAAGTGTACGGTCATTTCCACCAATCACCAAATTCTGTGACCCTTTTAAAACGGTTGTTTCTTCCCAGACGCGATGGATGTGCCCATTATGCTTATAGCTATGTATTTGCATTGGTTCACCTTCGATGGGTACGCCCATGTTCTCCCCTACCTTCATTCCTGAACGCTTTGAAACCTATTCTAAACCCTTACTCGTTAACAAAGAGAGGTAACAAAGTAAAATTCCTATTTTTTATTATTATAACGGTTAAGAAGAGAATTTAAAACAAAAGAGCCACAATTCATGCGGCTCTTTGTAAAAATTTGCGAATTTTTTTCATTTTTAAACTACATTGAGGCTGATAAGTTGGTTTCCCGATAGGAATTTATAACCTCTTCTGTCTGCTTTTCAAAAATTAATTGAATCTCTTTTAACTCTTTTTTCATCAGTTGAATGTCGTTTTTAATACTTTCAAGGTCCGTGGCATTTTGCAAAGTGTGCAGCTCTTCTTCGATTTGTAGACAACGTTCAAGCTCCGTTTGAAGATACAGTAATTTTTCCATGGTTGCCATTTGTTCGGAAACTAATCGGTTAAACTGATCCATTTCCCTCACCGCCTTATTTTTTAAGCTATTATTATTTATTCTTTGGCAGTTGCTTTTTTCCTTTGACTATTTATGTAGACTAAAGAGAAGTTTTGTCGAAAACCGAAAAGCGTAAGCGCCTTGCTCTGGGGCTGAAGCTAGACACAGAGAAGAAGGCACCCTTTTACGAAAAAGAGCGCCTCCATTTTGTTACGTATGTTAGTCTTGACCAAATTGACCTGCGTTTTGGTTTTTACGAGCTTCTGCAGCTTGGTTTTGTTTTCTTACCTCTTGTGCATTTGTTTCACTGCCAAATTCAGTGCCAAATTGGCCTTGTGAACCGCCTTTTGCAGATTGTGCATTTTGTTTTCTTACTTCTGCAGCATTCGTTTCACTTGCAAATTCAGTACCAAATTGCCCTGCAGCACCTGCACCAGCTTGAGCATTTTGTTGTCTAACTTCCTGGATGTTTGTTCCAGCAGAAGTTTTGTTTGGCTGTTGATTGAATTTTGCCATTGTTATCACCTCCACGAATATAATGTAACCAGGCTTCGTGGAGATTATCCCTGTATTTTATTATTTACAAATAACTTATACGAGCAATGAAATTCCGCCATCTACAATAATGGTTTGTCCTCTAATCATGCTCGACTGGTCTGATAAGAGGAACATAACACTATTTACCATATCGTCAATTTCAACCATTCTTCCTGCCGGAGTTTTTTCCTTTGCTTCTTGGAGCAGCTCTTCCCGGTTTGGAAAATGCTTTAATGCCTCGGTATCGACTGCACCGCCGGAAACAGCATTGACAATAATATTCTTAGGGGCTAATTCTACCGCCAAATAACGTGTTAAGGCTTCAAGAGCTGCTTTTGATACACCAACAACCGTGTAATTTTCCAAATAACGGATGGATCCTAGGGAACTTATGCTGACAATTTTCCCGCCGCCATTTCTTTCCATTAATTTGGCTGCTTCTTGCGCACAGAATAACAGGGCTTTACTATTTATATTTAAAGTCCAATCCCAATGGGACTCCTCCAGTTCCATTACCGGACGCTGCACGCCAGAGGCCGCATTATTGACAAATATGTCTAAACGGCCAAACTCTTGGTCAATTTGCGTGAACATGTCCTTAATTTTAGCGACATCACCCACATTGGCCTTAACGATTAAAACCTTTCTGCCTAATGCCTCAATTTGTTCTGCCACCTCAAGGGCTGATTTTTTACTTCTTGCATAGTTAATAACGATATCGTATCCTGCTTCGGCTAATCGAAGTGCTGTTGCCTTGCCAATTCCTCGGCTGCTTCCAGTAATTAATGCTACTTTTTGAGTCATCTTCCTTTTCCCTTCTTTATGTAAGTAATGGTACTATTTTATCTTTTCTAGGTATAGAAGACAATTAATATAAGACACTAAGGGCAAAATAACAATTGAGAGGAGGTTGCAGGTATGTATGGCGGACGTGATATGACGGAGCTTTCTATGATGGCAAAATCTGATTGGCAGGACTCAGAACTGTCTTTTTTCCATCATTCCTTGCAGCAAATTGCACCTTATTTAAATAGTGAAGGATTGACCATACATCGAGAAATTATCGAAGAAATTGAACATCGCGGCGGAATGAAACCATAAAACGGTTAGAAGAAAAAAGACCGCAACCATTAACTGCGGTCTCTCCTTATATACTATGATACAGTTTAAACATTTTTTGATAGGGAACAGGGAAGGCTAGTTCTTTCATTTCATCAAAGGAAACGAACTTCCATTCTTCTGTTTCCGGAAATTTGGTGTTAATTGTGCCAGTGTAAATTTTCATATTCCAAATTAAATGGGAGAACACATGGTCAACTTGACCGATGATTTGCTCAAGTTGGATCTCTAAATCATGTACTTGTTTAAAAAGACTATTGACCTGGTCACGATTATTTTGCATCGGATGATGAAGCTCGACTGTAGGGAACTCCCATAAATTTGCTAACAGCCCGGCGGCAGGCCGTTTATGAATCAATAATTTTCCGGTTGGGTCAGTTATGATTGCCGCAGCGAGTTGCACATCACGTGTTTTCGTTTTTTTCGTTTTTATTGGCAGCTCATTCTGGACTCCCTCAAAAAATGCTTGGCAATGGTCGCGGACCGGACATAATAAGCATGAAGGAGATGTAGGTGTACAAATGAGAGCACCTAATTCCATTAAAGCCTGATTAAATGAAGAAGGATCTTCATGTGAGATTAATTCACGAACTGCCTTTTCGAAAACTTTTCGGGACGAAGCTTTAGCAATATCTTCCCAAATGGACAGAATTCGTGATAAAACTCTCATCACATTGCCATCAACAGCAGGTTCAGGGATTCCGTAGGCAATACTTAATATTGCACCAGCTGTATAGGGACCTACCCCTTTCAGTTCGGCAATTTCCTTCGGCGTATTGGGCACTTCCCCGTTGTATTTCTCCCTTACCTCTTTAACCGCTGATTGCAGGTTTCGCACCCTAGAGTAGTATCCAAGTCCTTCCCATGCTTTCAGCACTTTATCTTCTTCGGCTTCTGCCAAATCATCAATTGTTGGAAACCATTCGATAAAGCGATTAAAATACGGGATGACCGTATCTACTCTTGTTTGCTGCAGCATAATTTCTGAGACCCATACCTTATATGGATCTTGATCCTTGCGCCATGGCAAGTCCCGTTGTTCTTGTTTAAACCAGGAAATTAAATCATGTTGAAATGCATTTATATTGATTTTATCTGAATTTTCATGTTCAATTAACATAACTTTTACCTCCAGTTGTTAAACATTGCGAAAAAAGGAAATATAATAAGAGAGCACAATATTTATTAAAGGACATTTCGTTTTACGATAATCGATTTTGGTTATTTTGACAAGATTTTTATTGAAGGAGGATTTTCCTTTTGGATACTGGAACTCATGTTGTAATGGGAATTGCCCTAGGCGGTCTTGCAACGCTTGATCCAACAGTTGCTGCAAGCCATGCGACTGCAACCAGTGTGTTAATTGCCACGATTGCAGGTTCACAAATACCAGATATTGATACAGTACTAAAACTAAGAAATAATGCGATTTACATTCGTAATCATCGTGGAGTTACCCATTCCATACCAGCTGTACTTTTATGGCCGCTACTCCTTACAGGCGTTATTTACCCTTTTTTCCCGGAAGCCAATTTATTGCATTTATGGGCATGGACGTTTGCCGCAGTATTCATCCATGTATTTGTTGATATCTTTAATGCCTATGGGACTCAGGCGCTTAGACCCTTTTCATCGAAATGGGTAGCACTAGGTGTCATTAATACATTTGATCCGATTATTTTCGGTATTCATGTGATTGGGATTATAATTTGGATTATGGGAGCAAATCCGGGCATTACCTTTCTACTGATGTATGCCGTGATTATTGGCTACTACATCAGGCGCTACCAGGCTAAGAAAAGAGTGCTGGTTGGGGTGAGAGCACTCATTCCAGATGCCACTGAAATCATTATTGCACCAACGATGCGATTTCATCAATGGCGAATTGCGGCCATGAATAACCGGCAATTTTTTGTAGGCAGGGCGGTAAAAGATACAGTGGAAATCCTTGATCGCTTTAACCGTATACCAGTTCCAAAAACGCCTGTAATCGAAGCAGCCAAAAAGGATAAGAATCTTTCTGCATTTTTATCATTTTCACCTGTTTACCGCTGGGAAGTCGATGAGTACAATGATTTTTATGAAGTCCGGTTTATAGATTTACGTTATCGCAGTAATGGGCACTACCCGTTTGTGGCCGTTGTTCAATTAGATAGTGATTTAAATCCCATTAGCTCATATACGGGATGGGTGTTTAGTGAGAAGAAACTAAGGAAAAAATTAAGTATTATACCCAGTTAATAAGCGATGACTTAGGTCACTCGCTTTTTTATTTCCTTTTTCTGATAACATATCCCTCAAAAAAAAGCGAATACTAAAGGTACGTGTTCAGCATTGAGAGTGCTTTGCTATTCACGTTTTTCTCATTCCCTACATGGAGGTACAGCATGAGAAATAAAGAAACTGGTTTTCCAAATCAAAATAATAATAAGCTTGAGGGCGAGCCAAGAGCAAAAGCGGAGTATGCTTCAAAGCGAGCAAATGGAACAATAAATACCCATCCTCAAGAACGGATGCGCGCTTCCGGAGAACGGGATGACGAATCGCCTCAGTATTAAGAAAAGCGAAAGCGCCCGTTTAGCAGCGTATAGACTGGAGCACTTCGACTGAGATAAAGGAAACACGGAGAGCGGAGCGATCCGATGTTGACTTATCGTAGGGAGATGGGCGAAGTCTACTAGCTACTGGGCGCTGGAGCTGGACAATTCTCGAAGTCGAAAATTTCTTATTTTAGAAGACAAGCCAGAGACCATTTCTCTGGTTTGTCTTGCTATTTTAACCATTTTAACAGGGAAATCGGAAGGGCCTCCTCTTTTCCATCGCCCTTTAGTCTATAACCCCAAGCAAAGACGCCATTCATATAATCAATTTTAAAATAGTGGCCGGGATCCCCTTCTATTTCATAAATTTCCCCCGGTTTAAAAGAGTCAGGATTAATTAGATACGCTCTTGCCATTTGTACCTTTCTTTCCAGGACAGCAAACTCATTTACCATCCCTAATTGCTCGGCTTTCCTTGCCTTTTCTTGAAGAGCCGCAATTTCTTGTCTTAATTCGTGTTCTGACATTGCACTATACCGTTTCTCCTGCTGCATTTTCTTCACTCCCCTTTATGCTTTTATTTTAGTATAGTAATATTTGTACAATTAATAAAGGAATATCTAATATGAAGGGGCTAACATAATGAAAACAATCGTTATTACTGGAGCAGGTTCCGGATTAGGAAAAGAACTAGCATTTCTTTTTTCACAAAAGGGTTTTCACCTCTTATTAACCGGAAGAACACCTGAGAAGTTAAATACCGTAAAAATGGAAATTGAATCGGCAGGAGGAAGAGCGGATATTCTTCAGCTTGATATCCGAAACCATGAAGATGTCTTCGGTAAAATAAAGGAAATAAGCCATACCTTCGACATTTTCGGTTTGGTCAATAACGCTGGTATTGGTCATTTTGGAGCATTTGCCGAAATGAATGTGCAGCAAATGAACGAAATGCTGGATACAAATGTCTACGGAACCATCTTGATGACAAAGGCCGTCCTGCCTATTCTTGAGCAGACTGGCGAAGGACAAATCATGAATATTATCTCCACTGCCGGTTTGCGTGGAAAAGTGAATGAAGCCGTATATGTTGCAAGCAAATTTGCTGTTAGAGGATTCACAGAAAGCCTTCAAATGGAATACGAAGGAAGCGGTATTAAGTTTAATGCGGTATATATGGGCGGTATGGATACCCCTTTTTGGGATGAAAGCGATCATATTAAGGATAAAACCCGTTTACGGTCAGCAAAAGAAATTGCAAAAATTATCATGGAGAAATTGGATCAGGATTCCATTATTATTGAATTTAAAAACTCATGACGCTTTTGTCATGAGTCTTCTCTTTCCGCTAAGAATCTTTCGATTAAATCTATTGAAAAGCCTTTACGATATAAAGCTTGTTTCATCTTTTGTCGATACTCGTAACCATTGAACTTTGACAATTTCCGATGCGCCTTTTCTCCTTGGAATCGAATGGCATCCATTTCCTCATCAGCCTCTTTAGAGACTTCTGTTTCATTAACTGCAATTGCGATGACTTCAAAGGAATATCCTTTTCTCATCAGGACATTTTCCAGCTTTTGTTTTTGAATTTTGCTTGATTCCTTTGTATTCTTCTGAAAAAACTTTTCAGCTATTTTAGTGGCTTTTTCAATCTGCTGGTTTAAAGGAAATTCTTCTAGAACTTGTAGGAGGGTTGACTCCTTAATTCCCTTTTCCTTTAATTCCATCTTGATTACGCCGGGCCCTTTATCTGTTGTATTGGCCTGTGTCCTCACGTAGGCTACAGCAAATTCCTCGTCATTTATGTATTTCTGAGCGGTTAATTTATGGATCACCTCTTTGATGATGGGCTCGTCCATTTCTTTTTTTAGAAGATAATCGTTAATTTCTTTTTCAGACCTCATCCTTCTGGCCAAATAATTAACTGCAAGGTTGTACGCTTTACGAATGTCATCCTGGTATTGAATTTCCAAGAAAGAGAAATCATCAAGCTCCATCCCTTTTTTTAATTGGTATTTAATTAATACATCGCTGTCAATACTAAAAGCATATTCTTCACCTTTACCATAATCCATAAACACATTAAACCGATCTTGATTTTTCTGCTGTGTGGTGATTTTTGTAATAATGGCCATTTTCTTCACCTCAAAACTACTTTACCATATTCCTCTTAAGTAAAATGCTTAAAAAATATATTTTCCTAAATTTAGTATCTTTCCTTTCGTATTAGGCAAAAATGGAAATGAGTTTTTTTCCACTTAGCTTGATGACGATTAACTAAAATTGGTGAAAGGAATGAGCAAAATGGCAGAAAAGAAAAAGAAGGATAAAGATCGAGGTAAATACCCTTTAACAAGCATGCAGGAAGTATCCTATCAACGGGAATTTAAAATGGCAGATCGTGCCGGCGGTTTTCATGACCGAAAAACGAAGCTTTAAATCAATATAAAATTTTTCCACTAATGAACCTCTTTCGTTCGGTAAAAGCTATTTTTAGGGGCGTTCCAGCTCCCTATTATTTTTTACGAATGAAAGGGGTTTTTCGAATGGGTCGTTCTCGTGGACATAAAAGTCGGGATAAAAATAAAGGGTCACTTCCACAGGTGCCGAAAAACATGAAATCAGATGGAATCGATGTGGAATATTCACAAGAATTAGCGGATAACGCAGATCTTGAAGCACAAGCACGTGCCAATGCTGCTAACCAGCGGGTAAGTAATAAGAACAAATAGGTACTTTTTTACGTAAAGAAAACTCGTCGATTGGCGAGCCCGTTAGGTCGAAGACAGTCGGCTAAAAAAGAAGCAGGTTTTGCCCTGCTTCTTTACAGTCTTGTTACCGTCTTTTTAGCTCATGTTTTTTATTTACTTTTTGAAACAATCGACTGAAAATCATCTGTATAACTGACTAAATCGCCCCACCCCATCAAATCTTCATCAGAAATCTTCCAAGTATGCTGCTCTAAGTCTTGACGAATAACGGCAAAATGGCGGGGATTTGTGGAGTAAATCTGGAAGCCTGCTTTTTTCGCTTGATCAATAAAAAAATAATCCTCGGCCCGATTTACCTTTTCAAAGCGAATATGATAAAACATCTCTTTTCTGAACAGTAAAGTCGCCCCGGCAACCGTGTCTGTAATGGAATTTCTAGTACCGTTGACATATATTAACGCTTTCTTATTTTTAAAATAAATATAGTAAGAGCTTTTACCGACAATCCAAACATTTTTATTTTTAAAGGCATCCATTGAACTGGTAATATATTCAGGACCATAATAATCATCGTCATCAAATTTCGCAATATAGTCAGAGTTTGCGTTCATTACTCCAAAATTTAAGCAGTCGCCTAAGGTTGCTTTTTCATGCAGCTGAAATACTTGTACGTTTGGATAATCCCTTGCCTTTTTAATCCAACGGTCAATATCCATCGAATCTTTATTCAAAATAATAATTAACTCTTTATCCTTCCAGGTCTGCTGTTGATAATTTTTAAAAACATTATCGATACTCTCTTCTCTTATCGTACACGTTATAATGGAAACCACTTTTTCACTCCTTCAATGGTTATGAATTGATCACTTGTTGTAAAAATTTTTTAAAATGAGGATAGTCTGTCAGATTATTTACGTCATTAAGGAGCTCATTCCGGTCATTTGTCCCAAAACCTGCAGCCCCCAAAATATTAATTGGAGAAATATCAACTTGAAGCATAAGGATAATCGTTTCCAGGATGAGGACGAATTTTTCCTGAAAAATTTGAAAGTGCTCAGATTTCAACTGCTGAAACAATTTATAATCTCTTAAGATCTTGTTCATGGTCAATAAATCTGTAAGCCCCGAAAGTTCTAGTCCAAGAATAAGAACATCGACTTCATGATGCTTTACCGTAAATAGACCAAAGTTGGCAATTGTCTCTTTCCATTTGTTTTTAGCCACCGGATGCTCCTGATGGTAAGTAGTCAACTCATTACTGACAACATATTGCGCTCCCATTTTGTATAAACGGTAGCCTAATTCCCAATCTTCGTAACCGTAATGGTGAAACTCCTCGTCAAATAAACCTGCATCCACAATCAATTCTTTCCGTATAGATACATTCCTTGTAAGAAACGCCATCCATGGAAGGGTAAAACCTTCCAAATCCGCACCGAAATTCCTTGTTATTTGCCGAAACCATGGATATTCCTTATATGCTATATCCCTGTATATTTTCCTTACTAAATCACCTCTGTCTAATAGTGGATAAGGTTCCTGAAGCACATCCTTACAACCCTGAAGTCTCTGAAATATCTCTTGGTTTTTTTCTGTTAGGTAGGTGATTCTGTTTACTTCTTTCTTAGAAAAGTCTGGGAATACACATGAATATAATATTTTGGAATGTAACCCCCCTGATAAAATGAGGTTATGTTTCGATTGGTGATACTTATAGTGTTTTTCAACAAAGTCAGGTTCTGTGAGTATTTCTGCATCGAGAAAAATTAGAATGCTCCCCCTGGCAGAACGAATACCTAAATTTCTTCCCTTTGCCCTTCCAAGATTTTTTTTACTGTGGATATATTTAAAATGGTATGGTGGGGAATAGTCTTTTAGTTTTTCTTCCGTTTGGTCTGTCGAGGCATCATTTATTAGGATTACTTCCATTTTTGCCGGATTAAACGTTTGTAGTTCAAGTGAATAGAGGGTAAATAAATTGAGTGGATATTTATTTTGCGATGGAATAATAATACTGACTTCAATGTCTTGATTGTTTTTATTTATTGAGGAACTCAAGCTGTTACTAATTTGATGACTTTGCTTCGTTTCTTTTGGTCTACTTTCCTTTTTTATACTTTCTGACCATTTAAAGCTATTTCCTAACATGATGCACCCCACTTATTTATTGTTTAATGAAATAACTAGTCCAATTGGTCGAGCTTTTACACAATATGTTATCCAAATGATTTTGACTAAACTTGAGCCCTTAGAAAACGAAAAAAGAGCTTATGGGCTCCTTTTTATGTGAATAGTTTTCATTTTTACAATGTTGTTAAAACGGTGGTTCGTTGGGACGGTGCATTGTTTTTACATACGTAAACCAAATCTTCGATAACAGCACTGGCAGTTGGAAACATTCCAGCACCTGGTCCTTGAAGTGTGATTTCACCAACAATGTCAGATTGTATACTGACAGCATTCTGAACCCCTTCCACATGGTAAAAAGGATGCTCTTTTCCAACAAGGACCGGCTTGATTGTAGCTTTAATATGCTTCCCAGACTTACTTATTTGGGCAATATGCTTATACCTTAAGCCTTGTTCTTCCGCTTTTGCAATTAATTCACTTGTAATATTGGTAATCCCTTCCCGTTCTACATCATGCCAGTTTGGTTCCTCTCCAAAGGCAATCCTGCTAAGAATCATTGCTTTATAAAAAGCGTCAAAGCCCTCAATATCATTTGTCGGGTCAGCTTCAGCAAACCCGTTTACCTGAGCTCCTTTTAGTGCTTCGGCAAATGACAGTCTCTCCTCGCGCATTTCGGTTAAAATGAAATTAGAAGTGCCATTTAGAATTCCTTGCACCTGCTTCACTCGGTTAATATTTAATAACTGTCTCAGCGTCTGAATAACTGGTATTCCCCCTGCAACTGTCGCTTCATACCCAACCGAAACATTATGTTCCTCTGCCAGGTTAAGCAATTCTTGTCCGTGATGTGCAAACATTTCTTTATTCGCGGTAATAATATGACATCCCTTCTCAATTGCTTTTTTCAAAAAAGAATTGGTAGGTTCTCTATCAACGATGGCCTCGACGACAACATCAAGCTGCGGCAGGTTTAGAATATCTGCAAAATCTGTCGTTACGAGCACCTCATCACTAATTTCCCTTTGTTTCTGCTTGTTTTTAATTAAGATCGCTGCCACTTCTACCTGTTTGCCTAAAACAGATGTCAGCTTTGCCGCATGAGATTGGATCGTCCGATAAACTCCTTCCCCAACCGTTCCAAAACCGAGAATTGCCACTTTTATTACAGACATGTTTTTCCGCCCCTTTACTTTATTTGCCTAAAACAGGAAAAGCCCCCTTCATAAGAAGAGGGCTGATTCCTCCTCTTATCTTTCAGGTTAAAAATAACCTGCAGGAATTAGCACCTTTTCAAGGAATACCTTGATGGTTGCCGGGCTTCATCGGGCCTAGTCCCTCCGCCGCTCTGGATAAGAGTAATATTTAAGTGTCAAAATTTTATTATTAGAATTCATTTTAGTTGAAACAATTTGAACTGTCAATGAATTCAAAATCATCTTTGAAAGATTTTTTTGAATCTAATGAATTCTTTTTTTATTCTACTGCTCATTGGTCCAATAACCTAGTCTATCACCATACTTAGAAATTAATAAAGTTGATCCATTCTCTAGCTGAGTCAGCATAATAGGTTCAACATCCTGACTAATGATTAGAGATGGTCCATACCAAGGATATTCTTTCTGATTATTATCCCTCCACCATAATCCAACCCCCCCTGAGGCTAATTTACTTACTACCTCAAACCGCCCAGAATCGGTTTCATTCCAAACAGGGGTACCAATTACTCCTTTTGCAAATGTTTCACTCTTGTACCATTTTCCCGTCCTTTGATCTTCCCAATAATGTGACAAATAATTTTTTCCAGACCGCACAATTAACTCTTTATTTCCAAAACTACTAGTAATAGGTAAAGAAGGCGTATACCCATCCTGATTACTTTCATACCATGGATATTTTTCTTTACGATATCGCTTACTATAATATTCTGTTCCAAGATGCTTAATAAATTTTCTAGCCAAATCTCTTTTATCACGCTCAACCGGATGACACAACCAACTATTATTAATCTCATTAAGGCAGTAGACTATTTCATCTAAAGTAAGGTATGGACGATAGCGAATCACCTTTTCGTCCATATTGTTTGGATAGCTTTTAATACGGAATCCCAACTCCCTTGCCATGTTGACAAAAAATATCTCGTCTGTGCCGAAAGAGATTGTTTTAAGCAAAGCTCTTTTTAGTTTATCCTTTCTTTCTGGATGAAGTAAGGATTTTACAAGCGATTTGTTGATAACTTGGCCAACATTGAAAATTCCATAGAATGGGTTTACATTAAATAACCTCTCCCATCTATATAGGTCCTTCTTTAGTTCGTCCCCAATATACCAATCTTCTTCAGGAATCCGCAGTTTTACCGCCATATAGTCGGTATCTCTCATTTGTTTCTCAATGAATTCTTCATATCCTTTTCTGAAAAACAAGGCATCAGAATCAATATTGATTAGATAGTCATACTCCATCCCCATCTCCTCGAGCCATTCCATAGTCTCAAGAAAATAAATGGTCGTGAATCCCCGCTCCAACTTTCGGCTGGAGGGACATACAGGAACCCCTAAATTATCACAAAGGGCTGGGTCATCCCCGCCATTGTACAAGACCATCGTGCTATTGGGACAAAAGTGTCTTACATTATCGATTAATTCCTTCACAAGGTCCCGCTGTTCATGAACGAGGATCATAAAACAGATTTTACTTTGAGAGGAATTCGAAATCTTATTTAACTTTTCAGAGTAGAGGGATTTTTTCGTCACAAAAAAGTCCTTACGTTCCGTGATTATTTTTAACATGTCATACTTGTTGCCGCTTGCAGATAAATACCGATTTAGCAGCTTCTGATTATTTAGGTTTGAATCCGTGTAAGCAGTTGGGTGCCATAAATGAAACACTTTAGCTTCAATATTAACGAATTTTCCGCAAATAGTATTGACGGCATGTGAAAAGGCATCATCTTCTCCACCCCAGCCAATAAAACGCTCATCAAAACCACCGACCGCTTCGAAATTCGCTCGCGGAATGACATTTAGTTTTCCAGCGAATCCTTTATAGATCCAATTAGCTTTATTGCATTCTTCTACTCCTACTCTTAGCGGCCAGCTTGGTTGTTTGCTAATCAGATATTTTGTTGCCTCTTTGGGAACATCATATATTTCTGTAAAAGGAACGACCCATGCCGCTTCTTTAAGTAGTTCAATAGATTTTAAAATAATTTTAGGATCATAAACAATATCCGCATCTGCAATTACAAGAATATCTTTCGTAGCCTTTTTCACTGCTTGATTTACAGCTTTCGATTTATTAATTTCATTGTCGCTATAAACCCCTAGACATAATTCGGCATCTGGCATTACTGCAGCATAGTATCGTTTTATCCATTCAAAGGCCTCTTCCCTTGGACCATGATCTGTTTGGAAAGGAATGATGATAGAAACATTTTCAAACATACACTATCTCCCTTTTTGTTTATCTGTTGTTCTTGGCCAAATATCTCCACACAAAAAGATAATTTGGCCATTGGGCAAATTCTAATAAAGAAGTAACTTACTAAACTGTTGGTCCAGACCAAGGATGGTCAGGTTTTTTGTTGTCTCTTAGCCAAAATCCCACTTCACCAGTTTTTAATTTACAGACTACCACAAATTGCCCTGAATTATTTTCAAAAAATAACGGGTTTCCCGTTACTCCTTTAGCAAACGTCTTACTTTTATACCACTTCCCATTAGGTTCTTGCCAATAATGGGTCAAAGAAGAACCTGACCGCACAATAAGCTCTAAGTTACCAAATTTACTTTTGATTGGAATAGATATGGAGTAATTTTTGGAATTATCCTCATACCATGGATATTTCTTACTTTTATATTTTTTTGTATTTTGTTCATTTTCAATATGCAGAGATTCAATTAATTCATTTTTATAACTGTTTATATTATCAATATTATTAGTTTTAATCTTATCTAGGGAACTTTTCCGTTCATTAATGAGCTTGGTCATTTTTTTCTTATTTCCACTTGCTTGTTTATAGCGGCCAAGAAGATCAGCATTCGCTTTACCATGTGGATTCGTTTGATAGTTTGAACTAGGGTGCCATAGATGGAATATTTTCCCCTTAACGTTTACAATCTCCCCACAAAGCGTACGGACAGCGTGGGAAAATGCATCATCCTCACCTCCCCAGCCAATGAACCGTTCATCAAAACCGCCAACTGCTTCGAAGTTTTCTCGAGGAATGATAAAGAGTTTACCCGCAAATCCTTCATAAACCCATTTTGATTTGCTACATTCTTCATATTTAATATCAATAGGCCATGTTGGTTTTGTTTTAAGTAATCTTTTAGTACCTTGCCATTCAATATTATATACTTCCGTAAAAGGGACTACCCATGCTGCTTTATCAAGTAATCTTATCGCTTCCACAATAATATTGGGGTTATAAACGACATCCGCATCAGCTATTACAAAAATATCTTTTGTTGCTTGTTTAGCTGCTAAGTTTACAGCCTTAGATTTATTAATATCCTCTTCATTGATTAGTCCCAAACATAATTCAGCTTCGGGCATAACACGAGCATAATACCTTTTAATCCATTCAAAAGCCTTCGCCCTTGGACCATGGTCTGTTTGGAAAGGTACAATTATTGAAACGTTTTCTAACACTGTAACTCTCTCCTTATTTATAAAAGTTTTATACATTCTAATTTTTACTTATTGTATGTGAATTGATTTGTGGGGGAACGGCTTGTATCATGGTTCCAAATAATGATTAGGTATTGCAGAAGAATTGACTATTTATGGTAAATCAACATAGTTTTTTGTCCCTTTCAAATCATTGCACGTTCGCATTTCATAAAGTAGAAGAACCTGTTGTTTAGGTGAAGTTGAATTTATTTTCATCTAGATAGCTAGTGCTAATCTCATTTGGGAGAGATGAAAGTGAAACTTGCTATTATGTGCGGGATGCCACTAAGCGGAAAATCAACATACAGTAAGATTCTTCAGAATCAAGGATGGGTACGTGTATCACTAGATGAAATTAGGCTAGCTTTGCATGGCCAAACTTATAAGGCAGAGGCTGAACCGATTGTGTGGGATCACGCCGAACTTATGGTACGATCATTGCTTAGAAGTGGACATGACGTACTTGTTGATACCACCAACAGAACCAGAGAACGTCGTAAAAGATGGATTCGAGTTGCGAAGGAATTTGGACTAACATTGGAAATATTCTACGTAGATACCGATTATGAAACTTGCAAACAACGTAACAAAGTGCTTAGGCGACTATCTGAACATGATTTAAAACAAATATATAAAGAATTCCAAAAGCCGACTTCAGATGAAGGAACCATTATTAAGGTAAAATAGTAAAAACCGCTTAAAGGTTACAATATACTGCAGATAGGAGGAAGTGAAGTGAAAAAGTATATTTGTTTTGATATAGGAGGGACAAAAGTAAAGCACGGGCTATTGCTAGAGAATGGATCTATTCTTTCAAAAGGCAGCTACGATACCCATGGTAGAAATCTAGAATTATTTTTAAATACAATGGCAGATACCATTAACATGTATACAAGCAATCATAATGTTAGTGGTGTGGCTATTAGTTTACCAGGCTTTATTAACCCTCATTCAGGTTACTCAGAACGGGCCGGCGCAGTAAAAGCACTTGATAAACAGAATCTCAAAAAATTATTAAAAAAGAGAATTTCGCTGCCGGTTGAAATTGAAAATGATGGAAACTGCGCAGCTTTAGCAGAAAAAATAAGTGGGAATGCCAAAAATTGTACCGATTTTATTTGTGTGACAATTGGTACTGGAATAGGCGGGGGTATATTTATTAATGGGAAACTATTGCATGGTCATAGTTTCAGAGGCGGAGAATTTGGATTTATGATTACTCAAGCGGGAAACAATGATAGGGATATACTGCACTCCAATGCTTCTACCTATGCCCTAATTAAGTCCTATAAAAAGCTAAAGGGTATTAGTGAATATGAAAAGGTTAAAGGAGAGACAGTTTTTTTAGAATCCAGCCATGATAGTTCGGTAAAAAAACTACTAGATGACTGGATTCAAAACATTAGTTATGGAATATATAATCTGGCCGCAACTTTAAACCCGCAAAAAATTTTAATAGGCGGTGGAGTAATTGCCCAACAAGGGTTGTTAGATAATATTAACAATAAACTTGACCATCTTCCTTGGTGGAAAGACATTAAGATCCCAGTTGAAAGTTGTAAGTATCAAAATGACGCAGGAATGATTGGTGCACTGTACCATTTTATCAAAAAAACACGGTAGATGAATTTCCCTAGTATGTTAATCTAGTTTTACCACATCCGTTAAAAGAATAAGCACCCGCATATTCATACGGATGCCTTTTTCCACAATCTCCGCCTGTCGATGGCGGGCTTGTTTATTAAAGGGGTAATAGTGGAATCGTTTCTTTTTTATTAATTTGTTCAATCATTTCCAGCCATTCCTTCGGTTTATTGGAAAGGATAGAGTAATAGTTTGTCAGGAAGTCCCTAATAAGACCGGCTGGTAATGCCGCAAGTTCATAATCAGCAGGCATAAAACAAAGGTCAAGTCCCTCGACAGCTTCCCCGTTGTTTTCCCAGGATGGGTGAACATAGGAGAGATCAAGCCGCTTATAGCCTAAGTGCGATAGAACCTCCCGGCGCACATATGGTTCCATTACCTTTACACCGCCAAATTCGTGATGCTCTACCCGGTAAGGGTCATAAATTTCTGCAAACATTCCAAATAGCACTTTACCATTTTCATTAGCAAGCTGGTTTAAATCCTTTAAACGGTTTTGCGCTAAAAAGCGGCCAAGCCCTAAACCAGGTTTACTGATGATAGTAAAATCTGTCATCGCGATATTCCAGTCGGGATAATAACGGTATTCAGTTGCTCCGACAACTTGGTCTCCTAAAGTAGCAACAAACACCCGAATACCTGGATCTTCTAATGGTTCTTTCCAAAGCTCATATTCCAGTACTTCCTCCGGCGGGAAAATTTCCTCCATTAAATCATGAAGCTTTTTAAAATTTGGGTCTTCAATACTGGTAATTCTTTTATATTCCATTGGCATTTATGCCCCCTTTATCTGATTTAAACGGATTTGTCCATTCCATTAACGCTGCATGATTGCAGGATTCTTCATCATCGAGGTAATTTCTCGCAACCCCAATAGGTTTCCGGCCGGAGCGCAGCAAAAAGCTGATGACGGGATCGTGCATCCCGCCATTTATTACCGCTGCCAAGTACTCCTCGGGAGTCATTTTATCAGCGACTTTATGGTAGCCAGGCATCCGGCCTCCTCCCAGCAGCCTGGTATATCCTTTTTCAATGACAACATGGTACATCGCCTGCATCAATAATTTTCCAAGCCCGAGTTTTCGGAACTTTGGACGAATACTGATATCAACAATATATAATGTATCACCATTAGGATTATGGCTGCGGATGTACCCATGATCGGTGATTTCTTCCCAAGTATGGTTGTGATTATTTAAATCAAAGTCAACACATAGACCTGTCAATGATCCAACTAATATACCATCTATTTCGCAGCATAATGCACCCTCTGGAAAAATGGTAACATGGTTTAATAATTGCTGTTTATTCCACCATAATTCTTCAGGAAAAGGCGGTGGAAAGCATTCGGACTGGATTTCAATCAGCTGATCAAAATCTGTTTCTGTGTAATTACGGATGAAGACCTTTACAGGTTTACCTTGGTCATACACATAAAAATCACTTCGATACATGTTTCCACATCCTTTATGACCAATCTGTATAAAGGTCTGTTCTGCGATCACGCCAGGTTGTGACCGAACCATGTTCCCGAACTTTATATAAAAGTTCTAAATCTAAATCTGCAGTTACGACCATGTCATTATTCAGTTCCCCTTCAACCAATAAGCCTTTAGGCGGGAATGGAATATCATTTGGAGTGATGATTGCAGCCTGGCCAAAATTAGCGCGCATAAAATCAACCGTCGGCAGCGAGCCGACAGTTCCGGTTAGGACCACATATACCTGGTTCTCCACCGCTCGGGCATGGCTGGTATATCTAACACGGTGGAAGCCATGGCGGTCATCTGTGCATGATGGACAGAATATAACATCCGCACCCTTAGCCTTTGCCATGCGGACAATCTCAGGGAACTCGATATCATAACAGGTAAGCAGCGCAATCTTTCCTTTATCCGTATCAAAAATCTGAAACGAATCGCCCTGTGCCATATTCCATTCATTTACCTCTGTTGGGGTAATATGCAGCTTAGCCTGCTCACCGATTCGACCGTCCGGATAAAATAAATGGGCGGTATTATAGAGCTTTTCGTTCTTTTTTAGGACGTGTGTACCCGCAATAATATGCATGTTGGTCTGTTTTGCAAAATTAGAAAATAGTTCACGGTACTGTTCAGTAAAGTTTGGCAAGTCGTTAATCGTGAGGCTCTGACCCTGGCCATTGCCGATGGATAAGAGCTGAGTGGTAAAGAACTCTGGGAAGAGGACAAATTCTGCCCCAAATTCTTCAGCCGTTTTAATATAATGCTCGCACTGTTTTGCGAATTCCTCAAAGTTTTGAATCGTATGCAGGTGGTACTGCACCACAGATACTCTTAGTTTCATTATTCTCCTCCAATTAGTTTCTTTTAAGGGAATTATCTAATATTTTAGTATTTTATTCAAACTTTTGGTACCCCTATTACACTGGAACACAAATATAGCCCGCTAAATAGCGGGCATTTACCATGGATTTTTTAAAGTTTCCCTTCTGCAAGCTCAATTTGTTTCAAGACTTGTTCGGGCGCTGTTCCGCCAAAGCTGTTTCTTACTGCAACTACATGTTCAGGAGCCAATACCTGATAAATATCTTTTTCAAATAATGGACTGAACTCTTGGTATTCTTCGAAACTTAAATCTAGCAAATACTTGTCAGATTGGATGGCATACAAAACAATTTTTCCAATTACCTCATGGGCTTCACGGAACGGCAAGCCTTTACGTACCAAATAATCCGCAATATCTGTGGCATTGGAAAAATCATTGTTGATTGCCTTACGCATCACATCTTTTTTGACGGTCATCGTTTCAATCATTGGGGCCAACAGTTTTAATGAACCTTCAAGCGTTTCTACTGTATCAAACATGCCCTCTTTATCTTCTTGCAAATCCTTGTTGTAAGCGAGCGGCAGGCCTTTTAAAACAGTCAATAACCCAATCAAATTGCCATACGCACGGCCGGTTTTTCCTCTAAGCAGTTCCGGAACATCCGGGTTTTTCTTTTGCGGCATAATACTTGAGCCTGTACAGAAAGAATCATCCAGCTCGACAAACTGAAATTCCTGGCTTGACCAAATAACCAACTCCTCAGAAAGTCTGGAAATGTGCGTCATAATGATAGAACCAATCGATAAAAATTCAAGAATAAAATCACGATCGCTGACAGCATCCATACTGTTCGGGTACACCGTTTCAAATCCAAGCAGCTCGGCTACACGCTCACGGTTAATAGGAAAAGTCGTTCCTGCCAAGGCTCCGGAACCTAGTGGAAGCCAATTTATCCGTTTCAGAGAGTCTATTAATCTTTCTTTATCACGTTCAAACATCCAAAAATATGCCATGACATGATGGGCAAAGGAAACCGGCTGAGCACGCTGCAGGTGGGTATACCCGGGAATTAACGTTTGAACATTCTCCTTAGCCTGCCCAATCAATGCCTGCTGGACATCTTCAAGCAACGTAATTAATTCGGTTGTTTTTGTCCGTAAATAAAGATGCATGTCGGTTGCGACTTGATCATTACGGCTGCGCCCTGTATGAAGCTTACCGCCGACAGAACCGATTTTTTCAATCAATAGTTTTTCGATATTCATATGAATATCTTCATCTTCTACTAAAAACTCAACTTTGTTTTCATCTACCAACTTTTTAATAGAAAGAAGACCGTCCTTAATTTTGTCCGCATCCTCCATCGGAATAATGCCACATTCCCCCAGCATTTGTACGTGTGCCAGACTGCCGGCGATATCTTCTTTTGCCAATTTTTGATCAAAATGAATGGATGCAGTGAATTCTTCCACCAATTTGTTCGTTTCCTTTGTAAAACGTCCACCCCATAGCTTAGACATTAGTGCTCCCCCTTAACTTAGAAAGAAGACAACCCCCGAACTAGGATTCGAGGGCAATCCGGTTTATTTTAAAATGGTTTCCTTTTTATTAACCTCTGAAAATACTTTCGTTGGTAATCCCCATAGTTTAATAAATCCAACTGCTGCATTATGGTCAAAAGCGTCACCTTTTGCATAGGTTGCCAATTCCTCATTATACAGGCTATACGGCGATTTACGGCCAACAACCGTATGATTTCCTTTATGGAGCTTGACGCGGATTGTACCTGATACAGTTTTTTGTGTTTCATCAATAAAGGCATCAAGCGCAGGCTTAATCGGTGAATACCAGAGACCTTCATAGATAATCTTTGCCATCTGCTGTTCAACCTGTGTTTTGAATTGAGTAACCTCACGAGTCAGAGTTAGGAACTCTAATTCTTTATGGGCATTGATTAAGATTAACGCTGCTGGATTTTCGTATACTTCACGAGATTTAATTCCTACTAATCTATTCTCAATGTGGTCAATACGGCCAACACCGTGCTTGCCTCCAAGCTCATTTAAGGTTTCAATTAGTTGAACTAAGGGAAGTTTCTCGCCATTTAGGGCAACCGGAACACCTTGCTCGAATTCAATTTCCACATATTCTGCCGCGTCTGGTGTTAATTCAATTGGATTTGTCCAATCGTACGCTGCTTCTGGAGCCTCTGCCCATGGATCTTCAAGCACTCCAGCCTCACATGCACGTCCCCAAATATTTGCATCAATCGAAAATGGATTGTCTAAATCAACAGGGATTGGAATTCCGTTTTCTTCGGCATAGGCGATTTCTTCATCACGTGTCATGCCCCATTCACGAACCGGCGCAACCACTTTTAAGCTTGGATTAAGTGCTTGGATCGATACTTCAAAGCGGACTTGATCATTCCCTTTTCCTGTACAGCCGTGAGCAACAGCTGTTGCACCTTCTTTTTCGGCAACCTCAACAAGTAATTTTGAAATCAACGGTCTAGAAAGGGCAGAAGAAAGCGGGTATTTCCCTTCATATAAACAATTAGCTTTCAAAGCAGGAAGAATATATTCCTTCGCTAACAATTCCTTCGCATCAACGATATAGGCTTTAACGGCGCCAACATTCAATGCCTTGGTTTTGATCGCCTCTAGATCCTTACCTTCTCCAACATCAAGACCTAAAGCAATAACATCATAACCATATTTTTCTTGAAT
This sequence comes from Neobacillus sp. 19, assembly GCF_049463095.1. Classification (NCBI taxonomy): domain Bacteria; kingdom Bacillati; phylum Bacillota; class Bacilli; order Caryophanales; family Bacillaceae; genus Neobacillus; species Neobacillus sp. 19. The sequence continues at coordinate 37,407 of NZ_JBMPZU010000045.1, forward strand.
CCATTTAACCGATACAGATGTATCTAAACCTCCTGAGTATGCTAAAACAATTTTTTCTTTCGTCATTTTCTATTCTCCTTGCATTCATTTTGAATTTTTATTCAATCGATAGAATTATTATACAATTAATATTATAAAAAATGAACCTATTATGCAAGTAAAAGTTTTAAAATTGCTTTTTGTGCATGCAGACGGTTCTCTGCTTCATCAAAAACGACTGAATGGCAGCCGTCAATAATTTCCGCAGTCACCTCTTCACCTCTGTGAGCCGGTAAACAATGTAAGAAAATGAAATCCTTTTTCGCATGCTTACACAATTCCTCATTAACTTGGAAACCTTGAAATGCCTCTAATCTTAAAGCAGTTTCTTCTTCCTGCCCCATACTGGTCCAAACATCTGTAACGATGACATCGGCATCTTTGATTGCTTTTAGCGGATCATTCGTAACTGTTACTGTACTTCCAGTTATCTTTCCGTCCTGGATGGCGTTTTCAGTTATTTTTCCATTAGGCAAATATCCTGCCGGGCTGGCGATGCTTATGTTCATCCCTACTTTAACAGCACCCTCCATTAAAGAATGGGCCATATTGTTATTCCCATCGCCAATATAACACAGCTTTAGGCCAGCTAATTTCCCTTTATGCTCTAAGATGGTCAGCAAATCAGCCAGTACCTGGACAGGGTGCTGCAGGTCCGTTAACCCGTTTATAACCGGAACTGTTGCATGCTCTGCTAGCTCTTCTACTGATTCATGTGAAAAAGTTCGAATCATGATCCCGTCTACATAGCGCGATAGCACTTTTGCTGTATCGGAAATACTTTCACCTCTTCCAAGCTGGATGTCTTTCGAGCTTAGGAAAATGGCATGCCCCCCAAGCTGTAACATGCCAACCTCAAATGATACTCGCGTGCGGGTGGAGGATTTTTCAAAGATCATTCCTAATACTTTACCGCTTAAATGCGGCTGAGGAGTCCCTTGCTTTTGCAGTACTTTTAACTCCTGAGCCACATCCAGCATATAAAGAATCTCATCTGTGCTGAAATCTGACAACTGTAAAAAGTCTTTTCCCTTTAATTGTATTTCCTTCTTTTCAATCAATTTATAGGCTTCTAACATGTTCAGCACCCCTTTTTTCAATATGATAATACTCACGGACTGTACGAACTTCATTTTCCGACATGAATTGGCTTTGTAAGCCGATCATTGCTTCAATTGTATCCAGATGTGTAAACACAGGGATCTTGTAACGAACGGCATGCTCACGAATGTGGAAACCAAATTTTTGTTTTTGTCGTCCTTGGTTCGGTATATTAATGACAGCCTTAACCCGCTCGTTTCGGAATAGTCCATTTACATCATTTTCGTCCTTCACTATACGTTCAACTGATATACCATTTTTTTCAAAAAACAATGCTGTTCCTTCTGTCGCAGCAATCTTGTAATTTAGATCACTAAGTTCTTTCACTAGCGAAAGACTTTCCGGTTTTTCCCGATCCGAAATGGAACAGAAGAGGGTATTTGCTTCCGTTTTGCCTCCAATAACAGGAAACGCTTTTTCAAGAGCAGCTTGGAACGTGACGCCTAATCCAAGTGCTTCGCCAGTTGATTTCATTTCCGGCCCGAGAACATGGTCCACACCCTTAAGCTTACTTGATGAGAATATTGGGGCTTTTACAGAATAATACCCAGGTTCAGGAAGCAACTCTTGCACGTTAGACAAGTCGGATAACTTCTCTCCTAATTGAACACTGACAGCCCATTCAATCATTGGAATTCCTGTTACTTTACTGATGATTGGCACAGTTCTTGACGAGCGTGGATTTACCTCAAGCACGTAAACCTCGTCATCATAAATGACATATTGAATATTCATCATGCCGATTACCGGCGCTGATTTCGCCATTTTTTCTGCGTAATGAATAATGGTTTCTTTTGTTTTTGCAGACATCGAGATCGGCGGGAACACGGAAATACTGTCACCGGAGTGAACGCCAGCCTTTTCTATATGTTCAAAAATTCCCGGAACAACTATTTTGTCCCCATCGCTGATCACATCTATCTCACATTCAAGCCCCGGCAAAAATTTATCGACTAATAGCGGCCACATCTCTGCATGGGAATTATTCTCTAACTGGATAATATACTGATTGAGTTCCTCTTCTGAAAAAATCGTAAACATGGCTTGACCGCCAATAACGTACGATGGACGAACGAGCACCGGGTATCCAAGCCTGGCGGCAGCTTCTATTAGTTCTTCAGGCTGTGAGACTGTTTTCCCTTCAATATGCGGGATATTTAAGTCCTCAAGCAGTTGGTAAAATTCTTTTCGGTCTTCTAGCAAATTAATATTTTCAACTGTCGTCCCTAAAATATTGACGCCCTCTTCTTCTAACGCGTGTGCCAAATTGATCGCTGTTTGCCCGCCGAACTGAATCAATACACCCTCGACTTTTTCTTTCGCAATCACATGCAGAACATCTTCTGCTGCAAGCGGTTCGAAATAAAGGCTGTCGGCAATGGAATAGTCGGTACTAACAGTCTCAGGGTTGTTATTAATGACCACTGCCTCATAGCCTTTTTTCTTAATGGCTTTGGCAGCATGTACAGAGCAGTAATCAAATTCAATTCCCTGGCCAATTCGAATCGGACCCGACCCAATGACCAGAATCTTTTTCTTGTCCGTTGGCTCTACCTCATCAAATCCGTGCCATGTTGAGTAGTAGTAGGGTGTTACAGCATCAAATTCTGCCGAGCAAGTATCAACCATCTTATAGCCCGGTTTCCAGTTAAGTTCTTTCCACTTATCGCGGATTTGTTTTTCCGGAATAGAAAAAATTTGCGATAGCAGCTTATCTGCAACGTTATTTCGTTTTGCTTCTTTCAGCAGCGCTGTTGGAACATTGCTCCATTCATAGTTGGCAAGCTTTTTTTCTAACGTCACGATTGAGCTAATTTTGTGTAAAAACCAAAAGTCAATTTCGGTTAATTGCTGCACTTTTTCAAGCGAGATTCCTCTTCGGAAAGCTTCTGCAATAAAAAATAAACGTTGGTCATTGGCCTTTTCAAGCAGTTCAAAAAGAACTTCTTCACTTAATGTGTGATTGGATTTGCGGCAAAGTCCATATACATTCATTTCCATTGACCGAATGGCTTTGTTTAAAGCCCCTTCAAACGTCCGGTCAATTGCCATGACCTCACCTGTTGCTTTCATTTGTGTCCCAAGTGATCTATCTGCTTCAGGGAACTTATCAAACGGGAATCGAGGGAGTTTTACCACAATATAATCAATCGCCGGCTCAAACGAAGCAAAGGTGTTACCTGTGATTGGATTGACAATTTCATCGAGGTGATATCCAATCGCACACTTCGCCGCCATACGAGCTATCGGATAACCGGTTGCTTTTGAAGCAAGTGCGGACGAACGGCTGACCCTTGGATTTACTTCGATGATGTAATATTGATTGGATTCCGGATGGAGTGCAAACTGGATATTACAGCCACCGATAATCTTTAGTTCTCTGATTACTTTTATTGAAACGTCACGAAGCATTTGATATTGGACATCTGTTAATGTCTGCGATGGAGCAACAACAATGGAGTCGCCTGTATGCACACCAACTGGATCCATGTTTTCCATATTGCAGACAATGATGCATGTATCATTAGCGTCTCTCATGACCTCATATTCAATTTCCTTCCAGCCTTTGATACTTTTTTCAACTAATACTTGATGGATGGGGCTTGCTGCTAAGCCTTTCTTTAGGACGTTTTCAAGCTCCTCGCCGTTATTGGCAAAGCCGCCTCCTTCTCCACCAAGGGTATAGGCTGGGCGTATGATTACTGGAAAACCAATTTCTTTAACGAAAGCTTCCCCTTCCGCGATGCTGTGAATAATAGCAGATTCCGGAATCGGTTCGCCAATTTCGAGCATCAGGTTACGGAACTTTTCTCGGTCTTCCCCGTTTTTGATTGATTCAACAGAGGTGCCAAGAAGTTCAACATTATATTTTTCTAGTATATTTTGTTCATACAACTCTACAGTTAAATTCAGGCCTGTTTGGCCGCCTAGGGTGCCAATGACCCCATCGGGCTTTTCTTTTTGAATAATTTTTTCAATTGTTTCAACGTTTAATGGTTCGATATATACTTTGTCAGCTGTTGTCTCATCTGTCATGATCGTTGCCGGGTTATTATTAATTAAAACGACTTCAATCCCCTCTTCTTTGAGGGCAATACACGCCTGTGTTCCGGCATAATCAAATTCTGCTGCCTGGCCAATCACGATCGGACCAGAACCAATGACAAGTACTTTTTTTAGTTTTTTATTTAGCGGCATAGACTGTCTCTCCCACTGATGCTATCTGTTTTACGAAATCTTGCAAAATATATTCGGTATCGCTTGGCCCTGGATGGGCTTCCGGATGAAATTGAACGGTTTGAATGGGATAGGTTTGATGTGTTAATCCCTCTATCGATTTGTCATTGACATTGCGGTATGTGACGTAAAAGATGTTTTCATCAATACTTTCGTCAACGACCACATAGCTGTGATTTTGCGCTGTAATTTTCACCTTTCCAGTATTAAGTTCCTTAACGGGATGATTTCCGCCGCGGTGCCCGTAAGCAAGTTTCGTGGTTTTCGCCCCATATGCTAAAGCAATTAACTGATGACCAAGGCAGATTCCTAGCGTTGGGTAGGCCTGGGTGATTTTTTTGATGTTCGGGAACCACTGTTTTAGTTCCATTGGATCACCAGGTCCGTTGCTTAGCAGGACACCATCTGGATTCAACGCTTTTATTTTCTCAAACGGAGTGTTGTAGGGCACAAGTGTGACCGCACAATTTTCTTCTAATAGCGCATTTAAAATAGACTTTTTGTGGCCAAAATCAATTAAGACCACATGCGGTCCATTGTTTTTGAAAAAATGAATCTTCTCCGTTGACACTTTTTCAACCCAAAATGGCTGCTTTTCTGATTTTGGCAAGTTTGAAGTCTTTTTATGGCTTAGATATCCTTTAACAGTACCGCGGCTGCGGATTGTTTTGACAAGAAGTCTCGTATCGACTCCTGCAATTCCGGTAACTCCCGCCTGTTTTAGTTTTTCTGAGAATGGTTCAATCGATTGATAATGGCTGGGTGTTTCACATAAGTCGCCAATAACAACTCCTGATAAGGCAGGTGTAATGCTTTCATCATCATTCGCATTAATTCCATAGTTTCCGATGATGGGATAACAGAAAGTTATGATTTGACCAGCGTACGAAGGATCGGTGATAATTTCTTGGTATCCGGTCATGCTCGTGTTAAAAACGACTTCCCCAAGAGTATCCTTTTCTGCACCGATAAGGACTCCTTCAAATACTTCTCCTGTTTCCAAAGTAAGATATCCTTGTTCCAAGTTCAATCACACGCCTTTCTCTGTACTTCGGAATACATTTTCCAATATATTTACAAACTCGTTAATCTCTTCTTTTGTTACCGTTAACGGTGGTAATACCCGTAAAACATTCGGACCCGCTGTTAAAATAAGTAGGTTATTTTTGATTGCCTTTTGGACTATTTCTCCGGCATTACCCTCGACAACCAATCCTTTTAATAGTCCTTTGCCACGGATTTCTTTTATTAGTGAGTACTTTTCCTTGAAACCTTGAAGTTGAAGGTCGAGGTACGCCGACATTTCATTTACCGATTCTAATAATTTACTAGTAAGGATATAGGTAACAGTAGCAACCCCTGCTGCTGTAGCTAATGGATTTCCGCCAAATGTACTGCCGTGGCTGCCTGGTTCAAAGCCTTTGGCTGCTTCTTCCTTGGCAATAATCGCGCCGATTGGAAATCCTGAGCCAAGACCTTTGGCAATGCTGATGACATCCGGTTCAATGCCGTATTGCTCGTAGGCAAAAAGGGTGCCCGTTCTGCCGATGCCTGTTTGAATTTCATCGACCATGAGCAAGATATTGTTCTCTTTACACATTTGGGCAAGTTTTTTTACCCATTCCGGATTTGCAGGAATAACTCCGCCTTCGCCTTGGACTAGCTCCAGTAGTACCGCTGCTGGTTTGATTTTCGAAAGTTTATCAAGTGCTTCGCTGTCGTTGAACGGCAGGTAGCTAAACCCCGGCATGAGTGGTGAAAATCCCTGTTGGATTTTTTCTTGGCCGGTTGCCGTTAAGGTGGCTAAGGTTCTGCCATGAAATGATTGCTGGAAGGTGACGACTTCCGCTGAACCGCTGCCCTTAACCTTGTTGGCATATCTTCTTGCTAACTTGATGGCCGCTTCGTTTGCTTCTGCCCCACTATTGCAGAAGAAAACTTGATCACCGCAGCTATTAGCAGTAAGTAAGCCTGCCAACTGCTCTTGGTTCGGAATGTTGTAGAGATTTGAGCAGTGCCATAAATTCTGCAATTGCTCTTCGAGTTTTTCTTTTACCGAGTCGGGAACATGGCCAAGGTTACAGGTGGCGATCCCCGAAGTAAAATCTAAATATTGGTTTCCTTGGTCATCCCAAACATAACTTCCTTTTCCTTTTGTAAGGGTAATCGGGAAGCGGGCGTACGTTGCCATTACTGGTGAGATTTGAGAGACAGATGTATTCGTCGCCATTATGCAATCACCTCTTCTAAGACTATTTTTGTTCCGACTTTTTTACCGTTTGTATAATCTAGTAAGCTATTTTTCTCAAAACCGTTGATGATTCCTACTTCTGGTATATTATGTACAAGACCGTCAATTGCAGCTTTTACCTTTGGAATCATACCGCCGTATATCGTTTGATTATCAATCATTTCTTCAATAATTTGTTTTGATACTTTATCAACTTTGGTTTTCACACCATCTTTTTCGACTAAAATCCCTGGAATATCACTGATAAAGCATAGGTTCGCTCCTAGAGCTTTGGCAATGGCAGATGCGGCGATGTCACCGTTAATGTTGTAACGCTGGCCGCTTGCATCGATTCCAACTGGGGAGATGACAGGAATATATCCTTGATTGACAATACCTTCTATGACGCTGTGATTTACTTCCACAACGTCTCCGACAAAACCTAGTGTTTTGGCATTTTCCGTGGGTATTGCCTTAAGAAGGCCGCCATCGACACCACTAATGCCAACGGCGTTTCCTCCGACCTCAACAATATTTCGGACAACTTGCTTATTTACAGATCCACTTAAGACCATTTCCACTACATCTAAAACTTTATGGTCCGTTACTCTGAGACCATTCACGAATTTGGTTTCAACGTTTAGGCTTTTTAACAGTGAGGTGATAAGCGGTCCGCCGCCATGTACTATAATAGGCGTCCACTCTTCAGATTGGTGCATTTTAACCACATCTTCGAAAAATGACCTTGGCAGATTATCTAACACACTACCACCACACTTAATGACTAAATATTTCATTCCAGTTCCCCCTTAAGTGCGGTAGGATGCGTTGATTTTCACGTAGTCATACGTTAAATCACATCCCCAGGCAGTTGCACTGTAATCACCTTGGTTTAATTTAACAATCAATTTGACATTTTCTGATTCTAAGTATTCCTTTACTTCTTCTTCAACAAATTGACTTGGCAGACCGTTTTCGAATACAGTGAAAGGCCCAATTGAAACCTTTATTGCATTTGGTTTTACTGGTACACCGCTGTAGCCAATTGCCGTAACGATTCTTCCCCAGTTTGGATCCGTACCATAAATAGCTGTTTTTACAAGATTAGAAGAAATGATTGATTTTCCAACTGCTCTTGCTGCATCCAGACTATATGCCCCGTCAACTTGCACTTCAACTAGCTTTGTTGCTCCTTCGCCATCGCGGGCAATTTTTTTAGCAAGTGATTCACAAACAATTTGTAAGCCTTGTTTAAAAATATCCCATTCAGGATGTTCTTTTGTCAGTTGGTTATTCTCAGCTAGGCCGTTTGCCATTACTAACACCATGTCGTTCGTGCTGGTATCACCATCAACGGTTATCATATTGAATGTTGTGTTTGTAACTTCTCTTAATGCATTTAGAAGATCCTCATGGGCAACATCTGCATCTGTTGTGACGAAACCAAGCATTGTTGCCATGTTCGGATGAATCATTCCAGACCCCTTGGATGTACCGCCAATGCTCACCTTTTTTCCGTCAATAGCAAACTGTACGGCAATTTCCTTTTTACATGTATCTGTTGTTAAGATTGCTTGTTTAAAGTTTTCTTCGTTTTCATATTCATTCTGCAGTATTTGCTTAATGCCCGTTTTAATTTTATCCATTGGTAAAAGTTCACCGATTACCCCTGTTGATGTAACGGCAACTAAATGTTCTTGAATTCCTAGTTCATTAGCGAATTCCTTTTGCATTTCAAGTGCATCAGCGATTCCTTGCTCGCCAGTGCAGGCATTTGCGTTACCTGAATTAACGAGTATCGCTTGTGTTTTATTTTCTATTGCAATACTTTCTTGGGTAACTGTAAGTGGAGCTGCCTGAAATAAATTAGTTGTATATACCCCCGCAACAGTTGCTGGTACTTTGGAAACAATATACCCTAAATCAAGTCTTTTTCTTTTTATTCCACAATGCATACCGCCAGCTTTATAGCCTTTAGGCAGAGTAACACTTTCTTTCTCTAGGATAGTGATTTCATTTGTTGATATTGCCTGTGTCATTTTTTTTCCCCCTTTAAATTCCTCTGTTTGACTATAAAACTAGTACTCTTTATGGGTACATTGGGATAAATTCAAGTCCTGCCTGTTCATCCCAGCCGTTCATTATATTTGCATTTTGAATCGCCTGGCCAGCCGCACCTTTTACTAAATTGTCGATGACGGAAATGATCGTTAATCAATTGGTTCTTGGATCAACATGTAGGCCGATATCGCAATAGTTTGAGCCAATAACTTCTTTTGTCGCCGGTACATTTCCTTCCGGCCTAACTCTAACAAATCGTTTATTTTTATAAAACTCACTGTATATTTGGTGAATCTCATTAGTAGAAAGATTTTCTTTTAAATTTACATATATCGTGCACATGATTCCCCGTGTCATAGGTACCAAGTGTGTCGAGAAAGTGACAGTAATTGGATTGCCTGTTTCATCCTGAAGCACTTGTTCAATTTCTGGAATATGCTGGTGGGCACCCAATTTGTACGCTCTAAGATTCTCATTGATTTCCGCATAATGTGCTGTTAAAGAAAGTCCTCTTCCTGCTCCCGATACTCCTGATTTTGCATCGATGATGATTGTTTTTTCATCAGCCAATTCAGTTTTAAGAATCGGTAAAAGTCCAAGTGTCGTCGCAGTCGGATAGCATCCGGGATTGGCAATTATGTTAGCAGTCTTTATTTTTTCCGTGTATATTTCGCTTAAACCATAGGTTGCCTGTTTAAGATATTCCTCATCTGCTGGTATATGTTTATACCACTTTTCGTAGTCTTCCGAAGATTCCAAACGGAAATCACCCGATAAATCAATACATTTAATGCCATTTTCTATAAGGGATGGGACAAGTTTGGAACTCACACCAGAGGGTGTTGCTAAAAACACTATGTCATTTGTTTCCGAAATTTTTTTTGCATCAAAAGTTTCAAGTGTCTGTTCTACTATGTTTGTAAGATGTGGATATATATCGCTAAAATTAGTTCCCGATTGGGAATTGGAAATAACGGTACCAATCTCTAAATATGGATGTTTATTAATTAGCCGAATAAGTTCAATTGAGCCATAACCAGTACCACCAATAATACAAGCTTTCAAATATTTTCAACTCCCGCGTTCCTTTTATAATGAATTATTATACATACGTATATATAATTATGCAACGGTAAAACAACTTAAATTTTCAGTTTTTATAAATAAATTAATAATTTATTTATGCAAACGCTTACATTAATTACAGAAAAAATTATGCATTTTTTATTCATTTTTACAAATAAAAGAAGGAACACATCAATGTCCCTTCAAATTCCATAGCATTAAAAATTCTTTAACTAAGGGTAGTACTTTTTTGTTTATAAATTTGAATGTAAAAGGTTTATTACCTTCCGTAAATCGGCTACGTCTATTTGACCAGGTGCAGATGCTTTCTTTGCCGCCCCAAAGGTCAGTGCTGAACCAAATATTTCGCCGGCTAGGCGGCTGATGACTCCCGTGCCTGCCATGGACATGGTAATAATGGGTCTATCGGCGTATTGTTCGTTCATAGTGTTGGTTGCATCTAAGAGTGTCAGTACGTCAGCCGCACTTGTTGGCATTACAGCGATTTTCGGTAAATCTCCTTTTAATTCCTGTGCTTTACGTAAGCGAGAAACAATTTCCTCTTTTGATGGTGTCTTATGAAAATCATGGTTAGAGATAATAACAAAGACCTTGTGTGCATGCGCCGTTTCAATTACTGTTTTGATATCATTTTCCTCATTAAACAACTCAACATCAATGATATCCACCAAGCCAGTTTTTGCAATGGCCTTGTTTAATTCAAAATAGTAAGAAGCGCTGATTGCCTTTTCGCCGCCTTCTTTTGCACTTCTAAACGTAAAAACTATTGGAGTTTCCAAAAGAATGCCACGGATTTCTGTCAATGCTTCCTTCACTTTCTCAATTTGTTCCACATGTTCAAAAAAATCAACACGCCATTCAACAAGATCTAAATCCAAGTTTTTTAAATACGCTGCTTCATCTTTTAATTGCACAAGATTTTTCCCAACCATAGGGACACAGATTTTCGGTGCACCTTCACCAATTGTCAGCCCTTTAACGGTTACTGTTTTTTTCATCATCACACCTTCTCGATTAAAGCATTTATTATTAAATCGGCAACTTCTTCTGCGTCCTTGTTATCGGTATCCACCTTTAAATGATGATTCACATAAAATTCCTGTCTTTTATAAAAAAGCTCTTCCATTTCGGCAAATGACTTTCCTTGCAAAACCGGGCGGCTGTCAATGATTAGGTTGATCCGTTCTTGCCAATTTTCAAAAGATAAATCTAGGAAAATAACAAAACTAGAAGACATACAAACCTTTTTGATGTCTTCTTGCAAAAAGGCACCGCCGCCTAAAGATAAAACCTTGCCTTTCTGTTCGCATAGACTGGTAATGACACTTTTCTCTTTTTCACGAAAGGCCTTTTCACCAATTTCGGCAAAAATTTCTGATACCTTCATTTTATATTCCTTTTCAATTTCTTCATCTACATCAATGAAATCACGGCCCATTTTTTGAGCTACCAGCTTGCCGATTGTTGTTTTCCCGACACCCATGAATCCTATAAATACAATGCTTTTTTCTCTATCATTATTCAACCTTTTTCAATCCCCCTAAAGGATAATTCCTAGAAATTTCAGTATATTTAATTGGAATTATTATAGCCCTAAATTCTATTTAAAAACAACCATTAGTTAAAGTTGCTATAGTAGGGTATTCCTAAATAAGTGTAGGATAATTATTCTATAAACACAAAAAACTAGGCAGTGAAAGATCACCTCCTAGTTTTTCATTTTCGGATCAAGGACATCCCGTAATCCATCACCCATTAAGTTAAATCCAAGCACCGTCAGCATGATCGCCATCCCTGGAAAAAATAGAGTCCATGGTGCGTTTGTAATGTAATTTTTAGAGTCGGCCAGCATTTTCCCCCATTCCGGTGTTGGGGGCTGGGCACCTAATCCGAGGAACCCTAGGGCAGCTGCTTCGATGATTGCTGTCGCAATCGCCAATGTAGCCTGAACAATTACCGGCGAAATGCTGTTAGGTAAAATATGTCTTAAGAGTATTCTTGTATCTTTCATTCCGACGGCTCGGGCCGCCATGATATATTCCTCTTGTTTCACACTCAACACCTTTGATCTGACGAGCCGGCCAAAATTAGGAATGTTGATTACAGCAATTGCAATTAGAGCATTTTTCAGTGATGGTCCAAGGATTGCAACAACGGCAATCGCTAACAGGATGCTTGGAAAGGCCAGCATGACGTCAAAGATACGCGAGATGATCGCATCCACCCAGCGCCCATAGTATCCGGCGACAATTCCAAGCAACGTCCCAAAGATAACAGATCCTAATACCGAAAAAAATCCAACCCATAAAGATATCCGCGCCCCATAAATGACTCGTGAAAAAATATCGCGCCCGAAATCATCGGTGCCGAACCAATGCTTGCTTGATGGTGCCTGCATCCGGTCAGCCAATACCACCTCTTTAAAGCCATAAGGCGCGATCAACGGTGCGATGATGGCAATAATGATAAAAAAGAGGACAATACATAATCCTGCCAGTGCTAATCGATTTTTATAAAAGGATTGCCACGCCTCTCTCCATGGAGAAATCTGCTTGTCCTCGGTCAGTATCGGCGAGACATCTGCAGTGTTTTTTGCCAGTTCTGCCACACTAGATCCCTCCTTACTTAGAATATTTTATTCTTGGATCCACGAAGACATATAATAGATCCACAATTAGATTAATGAGGACAAAGATGGCTGCAATGATTAAGATACCGGACTGAATAACGGGATAATCACGATAGCCAATTGCATCGTAAAGATAACGGCCAATTCCTGGCCAGCTGAAGATGGTTTCTGTTAAAATGGCTCCACCCAATAAGAGGCCTGTTTGAAGACCAATAACTGTCAGCACGGGGATAATAGCATTTTTAAGCGAATGCTTGTACACAACCCAGAACATCCTAAGTCCTTTTGCCCTCGCGGTGCGAATATAATCAGATTTCATTACCTCAAGCATGGTTGCCCTTGTCATCCTTGCAATAATCGCCATCGGGATGGTGGCTAGGGCAATGCTTGGTAAAATAATATGCTTGATAACGGTTACAAATTGATCAAATCTGCCCTGAAGTAATGTATCAATCATATAAAGGTTGGTTATCGCCGTAATCGGATCCCTTACATCCTCTCTACCCGTGGTCGGCAGCCAGCCTAATTCAATCGAAAAAGCCCATTGTTCCATTAAGCCAAGCCAAAAAATCGGCATTGACACGCCGATTAGAGCGAGCACCATGGCGATATAATCAAACCATGAATTGGAAAACCATGCGCTGATGATCCCCGCGTTAACGCCAATAATGATGGCGATGATCATGGCTACTATGGTTAGTTCCAATGTGGCAGCTAAGTAAGGCCATATTTCTTGATTAATAGGCAGCCTGGTTTCGAGAGATACACCCAAATCACCCTGCAGCAGAGATTTTATATAATCGAAATACTGTATGTACCATGGCTTGTCCAATCCAAGTTGTGCTGTCAAATTAGCAATCGCTTCTTTCGTTGCCCTCTGTCCAAGAATGACTTGGGCCGGATTCCCGGGAATCGCATGAATAATGGCAAAAACAACAAGTGTCATCCCGATTAATACCGGAAATAACGCAAGAATTCGCCGAACGGTATACGTTAACATGACAATCACCTCTTTTTTATAAAAAAATTATTAACTTTAAGAAAAGGGGAGGCAATACAGTCCCTCCCCTTTTCTCCAAAGATTATTTAAATTCAACTTTGCTTAAGCATTCCGAACCGGTTGGATGCGGGATGTAATTTAGAACATCCTTTGATGCAGCCAATAGCGGTGTTGAGTGAACAAGCGGCACCCATGGAGCATCTTCATGGACGATTTCTTGTGCCTTCTTATAAAGCTCATTCCGCTTCGCCTGATCTGTTTCTGTCTGCGCCTCAATTAAGATGTCATGCAGTTCATCGTTACTATAGTAAGCATAGTGTCTGTTTGAAGTGGTGCACGAAAAACGCGAAAGCGTTTCACGATAAATGCGAAAACGCCTATCTAGGTTGTTGAATTTTGGGTTAAATATGGCTTCACCTACGAAGTAGATAAACATAACA
>NZ_JBMPZU010000046.1:0-29595 GCF_049463095.1 Neobacillus sp. 19
CCCTTGAAAATGAAGCCAATGCCTCTTATTGGATGCATAACGCCCTGCGATATGATAGAAGATGAAGCCAATGCCCCGTATTGGATGCATATCGCCCCTCGATATGATAGAAAAAGAAGCCAATCGCCCTTATTGGATGCATAACGGCCCGCGATTTTATTGAAAATGAAGTCAATGCCTCTTATTGGATGCATAACGCCCCTCGATATGATAGAAAAAGAAGCCAATGCCCCTCATTGGATGCATATCGTCCCGCGAGATGATAGAAGATGAAGGCAATGCCCCTCATTGGATGCATTATGGTATCCAATCGGGGTTATTGGAACCCGTTCCGCCGAAAAAATTAGAGAAAAGGTATCCAATCGGGGTTATTGGAACCCGTTCTGTCGAAAAAATTAGAGAAAAGGTATCCAATTGGGGTTATTGGAACCCGTTCCGTCAAAAAAATTAGAGAAAAGGTATCCAATCGGGGTTATTGGAACCCGCTCCGCCGAAGGAATTAGGCAAAAGATATCCAATCGGGGTTATTGGAACCCGTTCCGCCGAAGGAATTAGGCAAACGGTATCCAATTGCACTTATTGGAACCCGTTCCGTCGAAAAAATTAGAGAAAAGGTATCCAATCGGGGTTATTGGAACCCGTTCCGCCGAAGGAATTAGGCAAAAGATATCCAATCGGGGTTATTGGAACCCGTTCTGCCGAAGGAATTAGGCAAACGGTATCCAATCGGGGTTATTGGAACCCGTTCCGCCGAAAAAATTAGAGAAAAGGTATCCAATCGGGGTTATTGGAACCCGTTCTATCGAAAAAATTAGAGAAAAGGTATCCAATTGGGGTTATTGGAACCCGTTCCGTCGAAAAAATTAGAGAAAAGGTATCCAATCGGGGTTATTGGAACCCGTTCCGCCGAAGGAATTAGGCAAAAGGTATCCAATCGGGGTTATTGGAACCCGTTCCGCCGAAGGAATTAGGCAAACGGCATCCAATCGGGGTTATTGGAACCCGTTCTGTCGAAAAAATTAGAGAAAAGGTATCCAATCGGACTTATTGGAACCCGTTCCGTCGAAAAAATTAGAGAAATGGTATTCAATCTCCTAGTAATATAGGAACTTTACATTTTTTTATTTTAAATGAAAAACCAGACCGTCTGGTTTTATAAATTCATTAAATCAATCGGTCTTGCTTAAAACCTATTGACCAAAAGGAATAGGGGTGATTTAATATTCTTATAGTGGTTGGGTCACTGAGCCAGCCTCAATAAGAAGGAGGGAGCCTTTTTATGAAAGCCTTGATAACAGAATTAATCTGGAATGAAGGAATTGATGAACTGGAACGACATGGGTTTGACGTGCATTATGATGAAGGTCTCTGGGAAAACCGTGAAAAGCTGCTTGATATGGTCAAAGATTATGATGCCATTATTGTTCGGAACCAAACAAAGGTGGATCAGGAACTGTTAGATGCCGGAATCCGCTTAAAGGTAGTCGGCCGTTTGGGAGTGGGAATGGATAACATTGATGTCTCGGCAGCGAAAAAGCGCCTCATTCAAGTAGTTTATGGCCGGCATGCCAATGCTACTTCCGTTGCGGAATATGTGTTGGCTGCCATGTTAGGCGCGAATCGGCCGCTTTCCTTAGCAAATCAAGATATTAGGGAGGGGAATTGGAACCGTAAAAGGTTTACCGGCGGCGAAATCGCGAACAAGACACTTGGATTAATTGGACTGGGAGAAATCTCTCATCGTGTCGCGAAGCGGGCACATGCTTTTGGCATGAAGGTGATTGGCTATGACCCGTTTATCACCGAGTACGATCACATTGTTTCAGAATCGGGTGTTCAGCTACTAGAATCCCTGGAAGACCTATTAACCGCTGCCGATTTCATTTCCTTACATGTTCCGTTGACACCAGCGACGCATTATTTCATTTCGGAATCAGAACTGAAAAAAATGAAACCTACTGCATTTATTATAAATACCTCAAGAGGGGGTATTATTAAGGAATCCGCACTGGCGGCTGCTTTACATAATCATACAATTGCCGGGGCCTTTTTGGACGTACTTGAAATAGAACCTATCTCACAATCTAATCAACTTTTAGCCTGCGAAACTGCCATAATCACACCTCATATTGCAGGACTCACCGATGAATCTCAAATCAGAACCTCATTATTAGTAGCAAAAGAAGTAGTGAAAATAGTAAAAGGCGAACGCTCCTTATGCACTATATAAAAAATATTTTGAAAATTTAAATATTAATGTTGACTATTCCGTAATTTGATGATTTAATAAGTATATAGAAAGTGGTTGGGTCACTCAACCACAACTCAACCGTCAAAAGGAGGCTTTCAAATGAGTAACAATAGTCAAGCAAGTACTGTTACGGAAAAGCAGTCAGAGGCAGCTGGAAATGTAAGCACTCACAAGTTTTTAATCCATCATCGCGGCGATCATGTAGGTGTTGCTACAAGTCCCATTCAAGAAGGGGAAAAAGTAGTCGGGATTTATATGGATGATAATTCCGATGTTGTTGTAACAGCTAAAGGGGATATTCCTTTAGGTCACAAAATTTCCCTCGTTAATTTAGAAGCAGGGGAACCAGTTTTAAAATATGGCGTTCAGGTTGGTTTAACAACAGACAAGTGGGAAATTGGCGATTACGTTCATACCCACAATATTAAAACGGCGAGGTGGTAGAAAATGAATCAACAGCTTTTTGGTTATCGCAGGGAAAATGGAAAGGTCGGCATTCGGAATCACGTGATTATTTTACCGGTAGATGATATTTCTAATGCAGCTTGTGAAGCTGTTGCAAGACAGGTGCAAGGGACGCTTGCTCTTCCACATGCATATGGCAGACTTCAGTATGGTCCAGACTTGGATTTGCATTTTAGAACAATGATTGGAACGGGCTCCAATCCTAACGTGGCAGCCGTTGTCGTCATTGGGATTGAAGAAAATTGGGCGAAGAAAATCGCTGATGGAATTGCTGAAACTGGTAAACCAGTATCCTATTTTTCTATCGAAGGAAATGGTGACTTAGAAACAGTCCGCGCGGCATCCTGGAAGGCGAAGGAGTATGTTCAATGGGCCACTGAGCTGCAAAGAGTGCCAATTGAATTAAAGGAATTAACGGTGAGTATTAAATGCGGTGAGTCAGATACGACGACAGGCCTAGGTTCATGTCCAACCGTGTCTCAAGCTGTTGATCGTTTAGTAGATGCAGGCGCTACTGTATTCTTTGGGGAAACCTCTGAACTAACAGGCGGCGAGCATTTAATCGGTGATCGGATGGCCACACCGGAACTGCGTGACCGATTCATGGCTATCTATGATGACTATGTTGGCGAAATTGAGTCTAAAGGTGTTGACTTATTAGGGTCGCAGCCAACTCAAGGGAATATTGCCGGAGGCTTGTCCACCATCGAAGAAAAAGCATTGGGGAATATTGCGAAAACAGGATCGAAGGAAGTCATTGGGGTTCTGGACCCTGCTGACAAACCAGAGAATGGGCCTGGGCTTTATTTCATGGATACATCTTCCGCAGCAGCAGAATGTATTACCCTAATGGCAGCCGGAGGTGCGGTGCTTCACTTATTCCCTACAGGTCAAGGAAATATTAT
Source organism: Neobacillus sp. 19 (assembly GCF_049463095.1). Taxonomy (NCBI): domain Bacteria; kingdom Bacillati; phylum Bacillota; class Bacilli; order Caryophanales; family Bacillaceae; genus Neobacillus; species Neobacillus sp. 19. The sequence continues at coordinate 3,622 of NZ_JBMPZU010000046.1, forward strand.
CGGCAACCCTATTGAACCAGTCGTGAAAATTACGGCTAATCCAATCACTGCTGCCACGATGAGTGAACATATTGATGTGGATGTGCAAGGCTTGCTGTCCCGCAAGATTTCTCTCGAAGAAGCTGGGGATCAATTAATGGAAATGATTTGCCGTACGGTAAATGGACGTCTTACTAGTGCTGAGGCTTTAGGCCATCGCGAATTTGTTATGACAAAATTATATCGCAGTGCTTAAAACTCTTCTCCCTACACATGGTAATGCGTAGGGAGTTCGCTTTTTGATGGAGGCTTTTTTTAAATAATTTATGATGAGGAGTTTACGAATGAGTACCTACAGTGAATCCGATCTTAAGAGGTTCTGTGAAAATGTACTAATCAAAGTGGGAATGAATCAAGAGAATGCCTCTGTGGCTGCTGATTCTTTAGTCAAAGCGAACCTGGAAGGGGTTGACAGTCATGGAATCAGCCGCCTACCCATTTATGTGAAACGGTTTAATGATCATCGCATTAATGTGAATCCTGACATCAAAATGACGGAGCAAACCCCATCTGTTTTACTTGTTGATGGTGGTAATGGTCTTGGCCATGTGGTCAGTTATCATGCGATATTAAAGGGGGGAGAAATGGCGAAACAAAGCGGGATGACGGCCATCGCGATTAAAAATAGCAATCATTTTGGCACCGCGTCTTATTTTTGTCAACTTGCCTGTGAGCAAAATCTCGCCTGTATCGGATTCACCAATTCACCGCCAGGTATTGCTCCTTGGGGCGGGAAGAATGCCTTTTTCGGAACGAACCCGATTGCATTTGGATTTCCTACCGGGAACGACCAGCCAGTGATTATTGATTTATCCACTAGCATTGCTGCTAGAGGGAAAATCATTTTAGCAGCAAAGCAGGGAAATCCGATTCCGGATGGATGGGCTATTGATGAAGACGGTCTTCCAACGAATGATGCGGAAGCGGCATTAAGAGGTTCAGTGCTGCCCTTAGGCGGCGCGAAGGGATCAGCCTTAGCTTTAGCCGTAGAAATCTTAACGGGAATTCTTTCTGGAGCTGCCTTTGGTCCCCATGTGAAAAATATTTATGATGATGCTGAAACCGAAAGCGCAAATGTAGGCCATTTCTTCATCTTGCTGGATATCGAAAAGTTTATGCACTTATCTACCTTTTTTACCTCGCTTGAAAATCTATTAACAGAGATGAAGCAAGTCCCAAAGGCACCCGGAACGGATGAAATCAGATATCCAGGAGAAAGGAGAAAGAGGGACAGGGAGCAGCGCCAGGTAGAAGGAATTGAGTTATCGTCCAGTGTGGAAATGGAATTAACTAGTATTGGTGACGATTATAAAGTCCCGTTTCCAGAGCCACTATCAGTAGAAAAAATATAAAAGGAAAAGGCTGTTCTAAATCGTTCAGAACAGCCTTCTTCATTATTCGGTTACAGCATTTTCCGTAATGGAACGCTCGACGCTTTCCAAGTGTTCCTTCATGCATTGCTGTGCTAAATTTGGATTCTTTTGTTTAATTGCTTGTAAAACTCTCGTATGTTCTTGGACGGATTGTAAGGCACGACCAGGAATTTGAATCGTTTTATTCCGTGATTCCGACAATAAATCAATTAAATAATTCATGATGCTGATTAGGACCACATTGTTTGAGTTATTTGCTAAAGTGATATGAAATTTATGGTCTAATTCCGCTAGACGCTTATAATCTACTTTGCCTTTAACCATTTCATTTGCTTCATTCACGATTTGTTCCAATTCGCTCCATTGTTCTTCATTCGCATTTTCAATGGCCCACTTTACTGTCCATTCCTCGAGGATTTTTCGGACGGAGAAAAAGTCCTTGATCTGTTCAGTTGAAACAAAAAATGCTTCCGTCATCTTTTGGATTTGATGTTCCGGCGACGCAACAAATACACCTGTTCCATGCTTCACTTGTAAGTATCCGTACGCTTCGAGGATTTTATAGGCTTCCCTCACCGTATTTCTGCTCACGGAAAGCTCTATCCCCATCTCTCTTTCCCCTGGGATCCGTTCGCCTACTTCGTATTCTCCTGCATGGATCTTTTTCTTAATACTGTCTGCTACTTGTTCAGAAATTCCTTTTCTATTAAATTCCATTTGACCTCCAACCTCCTTCGCTACAATTTCATGACGGCTTCTCTTTTTAAAAAATAGTAAAATTCTCCTAGTGGCTCAACCTTTATTTAAACATTACGTAAATAGCTTGTAAATGAGTTATTTCACTTAAGGAGATAGAAATATTTATAGTATGGTATCGATTCAAAGCTTCGTCGTTTACAGCCAAAATACTACTTTTTTGTAAAAAGAAAGCCTGCCTAAGTAGTCTTAATTCGTAGTTTTGTTATGGACTATAAATGGTTAGGTGACCCAACCAATTTACTTTATTAAACCATTTTTACTGTAACTAAGCAATAAATTTATTTAATTGCACAAAAAAATATTTGATTTTTTAGAAAATTGAAATATAATGAATTTAGTGGTTGGGTGACTGAACCATAAACAGGGAGGAGGAGTACATATTCGTTAGCGATATTTGAGTGTCTAGGATGTTTTGTGAAATATGAAAGGGCTTACAAATCGGCAGGGAGGTTAGAAAATGAAAAAGTGGTCTGTCTTCATTCTTATAGTTTTAACCTGTTTATTCATGATGAGTGGCTGTTCTAGTGTAGCGAATAGTAAGAAAACAGATGCAGAGTATGTTTTACGGCTTGGACATTTGCAGACAGAAACACATCCATATCATAAAGGGGCTCTAAAATTTAAAGAGCTTGTGGAGAAAAAGTAAAATGGCAGAATTCGAATTGATATTTTTCCAAGCAGCCAGTTAGGAAACGGGAGGGATCAGATTGAAGGAGCTCAAATCGGGTCGATTCATTTTCACATCGGTTCCGTCGCTCCCGTCACCAATTTTGCCCCGAAGTTCAATGTACTGAATCTACCCTATTTATTTGAGAGCCGTGAGCATGCATTTAAGGTTCTCGATGGTGAAATCGGCAAGGAGCTCGGAGCCGATTTGGCGAATAGAGGGCTAATGAATTTAGGATTTATGGAAAACGGCTGGAGACATATGACCAATAATGTAAGGCCGATTAGAACGGCTGAAGATGCAGCTAGTATGAAAATCAGGGTTCAGGAATCGCCGCCCTATATTTCCTTCGTTAAAGCACTGAAATCGACTCCAGTGCCCGTACCGTTCGGGGAGCTTTATACAGCGCTTGAGCAGCATGTGGTAGATGGGCAGGAAAACCCGCTTGCGCAGATTTACCTGAACAAATTTAATGAAGTTCAAAAGTACCTGACGTTAACCCATCATAATTATGATGCAGCTGTTTTTATCATGAGTAAAACAACCTTTGACACGCTGCCAAAAGATCTGCAAAAAGTGATTACAGAAGCCTCGAAAGAAGCGATCCAATTTGAAAGAAAAGCCGCTTTAGAGGATGAAGGAAAGCTGTTAGAGGACCTGAGGAAAACAGATATCCAAATAGAAGAAAACCCTGATTTAGACTCCTTTAGAAAAGCGGTTAAACCAGTGTACAAAGAATTCGAAGATTCCATTGGAAAGGATCTGCTGGATAAAATAGAAAGCTTAAAATAAGCGTGTGGAGGTGCTATAAATGAAAGGGTTTATGACGGAAATGAGTAAAAAGGTTAACAGAGCCAGTCAAATGCTCTTAATTTTATTTTTCATTATTGCTTTCGTGTCTACTGTTTATCAGGTTTTTTCCCGGTTCGTGTTACAGAGTTCCTTAATACAAAATATGCTCCCGATGGTTGACTTTTCCGTATTTAATTTAAGCTGGATTGAAGAGCTGATCCGCTATTTGTTTGTCTGGATTGTTTTTTTAGGAATCGGAATGGTCTACAAGAGCAAAGAACACGCTCAAGTGGAAATTCTCCTACATTATTTACCTGAAAAATGGAAAGGTAAGCTCCAAGTTCTCGTTGAAGTCATCAACTCCGCTGTCTTTCTATTTTTAATCGTCTATGGCTGGAGCATCTTGAAATTTACCAGCCAGCAAATATCCCCTTCAATGGGACTGAATATGACCTTGATTTATGGAGCGGTATTCGTCTGTTCGCTCATCTGCCTTCTTCATTCTTTTGTTAATATCCTTGGTTTAGTAGTTGAAAAAGAAGAAAAGGCTGAGATGGTTCAGGCAGGCGCAGCAAAAGAAAATCCCCATTTAGGATCATGAAGGAGGAATATGAATGACGGTAGCAGTTATTGTCTTGGTTGTCCTGTTTTTACTAATGTTTCTAGGTGTTCCGATTGCGATTTCGTTAATCTTAGCATCCATTTCCGGCTTTTTGACCAGCATCTATTATATTCCATTAGAAGTCGTTCCTCAAAGACTCATCACCTCTGTAGATTCTTTTCCGCTTCTAGCCATTCCATTTTTTATGCTAACGGGTGAATTCATGATGTCCGGCAGTATGGGGCAAAGGATTGCGGGATTTGCTTTTGCGTCTGTCGGCTGGGTACGGGCCGGTTTAGCCCAGGTTTCGACGTTAACCAGTATGTTTTTCGCTGGTATTTCAGGATCGGGCGCAGCAGATACGGCCGCTGTTGGGAAGATGATGATCCCGATGATGGAGAAAAAGGGATATGATAAGGGATTTGCCGCTGCCACGGTAGCAAGTGCCGGAACCATAGCCGTTGTCATTCCACCTTCGATTCCTATGATTGTTTATGGAGTAACTGCTGGCGTTTCGATTGGTGACTTATTTACAGCCGGGATTGTCCCTGGGATTTTAATTGGTATGTCAATTATGATGTTAAACTATTGGCTGACAAAAAAGAATAACTATTCTCAAGAGAACACGAAGTTTGAATTCGCTTCATTTAAAAAGACCTTTTTTGAAGGGATATTAGCGTTGATTCTTCCATTAATTATTATTTTTGGAATCCGGGGTGGAATTTTTACTCCGACGGAGGCTGGAGCCGTAGCGGCTGCGTATGCCTTTATTATCAATAAATTTGTCTATAAGGATATGGATTGGAAGGACATTCCTGAAGCGTTTATTAAAGCGGGAAAAATGACGGCGATGGTGGTGTTTATTATTGCGGCCGCTAACCTATTTGGCTGGCTGCTGACCGCGGAACAAATCCCGCAGCTGCTTGTCAACCTGGTAACGGGATTCTCTGATAATCGTTATCTAGTCTTGCTTATGTTTACGGTCATCTTCTTTATCGCAGGCTGTTTCTTAAACGCATCTGCTGCGATTACTATCTTAACACCGTTATTGCTGCCGATTGCCTTAGCAGCAGGAATAGACCCGATCTTCTTTGGCTTGATCATGGTCGTGAATCTATCGATTGGGTTAATCACACCGCCAGTTGGATTAGACCTCTTTGTGGTAAAAGGCATCGCCGATGTTTCTTATGATAAACTGGTTCGATCGGTTGCACCGTTTATTGTTGTCATGGTTATAGATTTATTGATTATTACCTACTTCCCGGCATTATCGATGTTTTGGGTGTAGAGCGCAGGGCAGCTTGTTCTTGTGCTTCGTTATTAGGGGTTAGTATATAAAAAATACCTTTTTCAAGTGTCCTAACTACAGAACTGCAGTCATTTTGGCTGCAGTTCTTGGCTGGGCTGGTAAGAAAGTATAAGTGCAACTACGCCTCATGAACCGCCCCAACGGGCTCGCCAATCGGCTAGTTTTATCATCCTATCTTCTGTAAAGAATCCTGTTCGTTCTCATATAGCTTGTCCCAAAGTTCATACATTTCCCTGCGTCCGTTTGCAATTTCAGGGTTGAATTGGATGGCAGCGTTCTCGCGGACGGTATGAACGTTCTTCATTGCCTGCTCAAGCTTTACGTTGATGTTCTCACCGCCTTTCCCTGCGTGCTTGGCAATCGAAATACCGGCTGTTGTTCCTTGGGCCATAGCAATTTTTCCGCTTTCGATGCCAGTGATATTGCCTGCAACAAATAATCCTTCAAGTGGAGTTTCCATTTTTTCAGAATGATGTGGAACATGTCCGCCAAGTTCTGGAACGTATTGGAATGGGCAGCCGGCAACTGCTGTGAGCTCTGCTAAAGGATACAAGCCACCTGCGATACAGACGAAATCAGCTTCGTACATTTTTTCTGTACCCTTGATTACCTTTCCATTTACATCAATATCTGCAGTGAGGACGCCTTCCACCTGATCCTTGCCGAGAATTTCAAGAGCTGCTTTTCTAAGCTGCAATGGTGTGCCATTCACCTTAACGCCGCTCTTAGGGAAAAACTTCATTCCTAATTTGCGTAATCCTTCATTTTTCATAAAACGGCTACCGAAACGTAAGATGGGTGACGGGGCAAGATGGGCCGCATTTAGAAGCGATTTCATGACTTCCTCCGGTTCTCCGGCTTTTTTGCTGAGCGGGCTCTTTTCTGGCAAAACAATGCATTCCACATTCATTCCAGCTAATTGCAGCTCGTTTAAAATCGCAAATGCTAGAATGTTAGCACCAATGATGATGCCTTTTTTGCCGATCTCGACACGATGAACATTGGTCATGACCTGCGCAGCCCCAATGGACATAACACCTGGGAGAGTCCAGCCTGGCACAGGAATGGGAAACTCAGCTGCACCCGTTGCTACCAGCACATATGGAGCTGTCAGTGTTCCTATATTCGTATGAACATTCCATGAATCCTCGTCTTTTTCAAGGTTATATACAGAAACGCCGCAGCGGATATCTACCGATAGTTTTTGAGCTTCATTGTGCAGACGCTCTGATTCTTTTATTCCATTCCACCATTCACCGGACGGTTCCTGGTGCAATTGACCGAGTAATCTCCCGCCTGGTCTGATAAATTCATCAATGACGGTTACGTTTAAGCCATGTTCAGCACAGGATATGGCACCAGCTAAACCGGCTGGTCCAGCTCCAATTACGATGACATCTATCATTGTTTCTCCACCATCCTTTTCACAATATTAGGATGCTGTTTCCCACTTTCAACAACCATATTTTCCTTAACCATAGTTAAACAGGCTCTTACATTGGCCTGACCATTTACATTTACACGGCATTCCATACAGTGGCCGATATTGCAATAAATCCCCCGTGGTGTTCCACTTTCCTCATGAACGCGCAGTGTTCTCACACCGTTTGCTAGCATAGCTGCTGCGATTGTTTCACTTTCATATGCTTCATATTCTTTTCCATCAAATGTGAATGGAATTTTTGTTCTATCATTTAATTTTCCTAAAACTGGATGATCTGTTATTCTAGTCATGATTTTCACCCACCGTTCCAAACGTTACAGGGCGAATGGGCGGCTGATATTTTAATGGAATTTCGCCTTCTTCTGTATTAGGTACGATACTTTCAATGACCCGATCGACCATGACTCTGCACGTGCGTCCTCCACAAAAACCCATTCCTGCCCTTGTTCTAAGCTTTAGTTCCCTGGGTGTGCATTGATGCTCATTTGCTGTTGCGGAAAGCTGTTCATAGGTAACCTCTTCACAACGGCAGATCACAAGTGCTTCTTTGTTATTCATTTGGAAAACCCCCCTTTTCAGCTATATGTAAAAATATAATGCAAGAATCGTACCAACTTTGGAGTAACTATTTTTACATTAGCTTAAGCCGAGGCGTTTTAGACGATTGTAAAGGGTTGCTCGGGTGATCCCTAGTTTTTTTGAACATTCTAATTTGTTGCCATTGGTTAATGCCAATGCTTTTTCGAGTACCTTTTTCTCGTGCTGATCCATTTCCTCCTGAAGTGGCAAAATGGTCGTGTTCAATTCCATAGGGCTTTCCTGAAGATCCGTATCAGAACCATCTGAATAGCCTACTACTGAATGAAATGGCAAATAATCTTTTCGAATGACGCCATCGGTCGCAAAAACCACAAGGCGTTCAACGACATTACGCAGCTCTCGGACATTGCCCGGCCAATCATATTGAAGCATCTCTTGCATAACTTCCTGTGAAAAATGGTGGATCGGCCGCTGATAGCCTAGTGAAAAATCCTTTAAAAAATGATAAATCAGTTCAACGATATCTTCGCAGCGATCTCTTAATGGAGGAATTTTTAAACTGACGACATTTAGCCGATAATATAAATCCTCGCGAAATTGGCCTTCTTTTATTAATTCTTTTAAATCCCTATTTGTTGCGGCGATTACCCGGAAATCAGCCTCCATTTCCTTTTCGCCGCCAACCTTGTAATATTTTCTTTCTTGAAGTACGCGAAGCATCTTGACCTGCATGTCTAAAGGCATTTCGCCAATTTCATCAAGAAAAAGAGTACCGCCTTTAGCGAGTTCAATTTTTCCCTTTTTCCCTCTATGATCAGCACCGGAAAAGGCACCGCGTTCATAGCCGAATAATTCACTTTCAAACAATGATTCAGGAATGGCACCGCAGTTGATTGAAATAAATGGTGCGTCAGGCCCTTCGGTTGCCTCATGAATGGATTTGGCAAAGACCTCCTTGCCGACCCCGCTTTCTCCTAAGATCAATACAGTCGATCGGACAGAGCACACCTTTTTCGCCATGTGCACCGTTTTTTCCATCACAGCACTTTTCCCTTTAATGCTATTAAAGGGATCTGAAGGCCTGTATTTCGCCATCTCCTGTTCTAAACGGTGAACCTCTGTCGACATATTAAATAATTTTTCATTAAGAACAACCTGGTTTGTCACATCGGTTTCCGATACAACTGCCCCGATAATCCTTTCATTAAAGTAAACAGGGTTTGCATTTATATGAACAAATAGATTAGATCTTGCTTGGTGATGCTTTCCCCGAATTCTTTTTCCATTGTTCAATGATTCTAAGATTTCAAGATGCTGATGTTCAAAGAATTCTATAATTGGTTTGCCTAAAATCTCATCTTTTTTAACGGAGAAAATTTTTTCTGCTCCTTGTGTCCATGTGCGGACACGCTCATCCGCATCGATCACTGTCACCGAGGCGTCCATCGTATCAATGACAGTTTCATAGAAAGCCTTTAATTGATTGTAGGCATCATGCAAAAAATCAATGATTTGTTCAGTTGTGACGCAGCCAAGGTCTTGACCGCTTGAATCTGTGACGATAACGGCCGGGTAGTGCTTGCAAACATCAGCTAGAACAGAGAAGGAATCATACAAATAAGCCCTTCCTAAAGTGCCTTCATGATCTACTTGGTTTAGATGGAGAAAATTATTTTCAATGATTTCTTTGACTGACGGCAAATCAAACATGACAGCCTCCTCGGTATGTAAAAGTTTTTGTACACTGTTTAATATTTTATACACAAGTTTATCAAAAATATAGACAATTGCAAACGTTTACAAATTTAATATTTGGAATAATCACAAAAGGGGTTTGGGGTTTGCTGTTTTTACGCTTTTATAAAAAGTTGGCACGCAATTTGCATTAATAAAATTATATAAGAAACCGAAAGGAGGTTGGTTTTGTGAGACATCATTGTGACGTTTTGGTTATAGGCGGGGGCATCATAGGTTGTGCCATTGCCTATTATACGTCTAAATCTGGACGAGAGGTAACCGTTATTGAAAAAGGTGAATTTGTCAGTGGTACTTCGTCCCGCTGTGACGGAAATATTTTAGCGATTGATAAAGATCCTGGCTTTGATAGTCAAATGTCACTTGTCAGTCAGAAATTAGTAGATGAATTAAGCAGAGAATTGAAACAGCCCTTTGATTATCGTGCTCCTGGGAGCATCCTTGTCTGTGAGACAGAAGAGGAAATGGAAGCGGCACAAAAGTGGGTTGACCGTCAGAAGGAGGCCGGTTTGCCGTTCAGGATGCTGGACCGTCAGGATATTCGCCAAGATTCCAAGTATTTTGCAGATGATTTATTAGGCGGCTTAGAGTGTGCAACAGATTCAACCGTTAACCCATACCTACTTGCCTTTAACCTTCTTGAGGGTGCAAAGAAAATGGGGGCTAAAGCCCATAAACAAACTGAGGTTACTGGAATGCGAACGGAGCCGGACGGTACCTTTACCGTTGAAACAGCTAAGGGGATTTTTACCGCGAATCATGTCATTAATGCTGCAGGTGTATGGGCTCCATATATTGGCGAGATGCTGGATCTGTCTGTCCCCATTAAACCAAGAAAAGGCCACATCATTGTCGCATCACGCCAGGAATTTGTAGGGCCAAGAAAAGTGATGGAATTTGGCTATCTTATCTCCAAATTTGGCGGCAGGCGCCAGGTTGATCACATTACTGAAAAATACGGCGTAGCCCTTGTTTTTGAACCAACTGAAAGTCAGAACTTCCTGATTGGAAGCAGCCGTGAATTTGCTGGATTTAATACAAAGGTCAACAATGAAATTATTAAATGTATTGCCAATCGCGCCATTCGATTTTATCCGAAAATGGCCGACATGATGGTCATACGTTCCTATGCAGGCTTACGCCCATGGACGGAGGATCATCTGCCAATCGTGTCAGAAGTGGAGGGAATTCCAAACTATTATATTGCAGCCGGGCATGAAGGAGACGGAATCAGCCTTGCCGCTGTAACGGGAAAAGTGATAGAGGAAATGCTTAATAAAAAGGATACGTGCATCCCGATTGAACCGCTGAGATTTTCTCGCTTTAAGGAAAGGGTGTTGAGCTGATGAAGGCAAATCGAGTGTTTACAACTATTGATACACACACGGGCGGAAATCCGACAAGGACATTGATTAGTGGACTCCCAGAGCTAATAGGAGGAACGATGTCCGAAAAAATGCTACATATGCAAAAAGAGTATGACTGGATTCGTAAGCTGCTGATGAATGAACCAAGAGGACATGATGTGATGTCAGGTGCGCTGTTGACAGATCCGTGCCATCCGGACGCAAATATCGGTGTGATTTATATCGAAACCGGCGGATATTTGCCAATGTGCGGCCATGACACAATCGGTGTTTGTACCGCATTAGTCGAAGCAGGGCTCATTCCTGTTCAAGAGCCGGTTACTTCAATCAAACTGGATACACCAGCAGGCCTAGTTGAGGCAGAGATTAAGGTAGAGAACGGAAAAGCAAAAGAGGTTTCCTTCTGCAATGTCCCTGCCTTCCTGTTAAAGAGTGTCTCTGTTGATGTGGAGGGAATTGGAATCGTGGATGCAGACATTGCTTATGGCGGCAATTTCTATGGAATCATTGATGCCGGGTCTGTTGGCCTAGAGCTGATACCGGAGAATGCATCAAAAATCATTGAAATAGGGATCAAAATTAGAAATAAGATTAATGAAAAAACGGATATCGTTCATCCGCAGTATCCATTTATTCGCGGTTTGACCCATATTGAATTTTTCACCGAGCCAACCCATGAGGAAGCAGATGTGAAAAATACGGTCATCGTCCCTCCAGGCGGGATAGATCGTTCACCATGCGGTACAGGTACATCGGCCAAATTATCTGTCCTTTATTCCAAAAAGGAGATTGGCATCGATGAAGAATTTGTGCATGAGAGTATTGTCGGCTCTTTATTTCGTGGACGAGTCCTTGAAACAACAGATGTTCAGGGTGTGGAGGCTGTTGTGACAAGAATCGCAGGTTCAGCATGGCTAATGGGCATGCACCGGTTCTTTTATAACGAGGAAGATCCGCTTAAAGAAGGCTTTTTACTCATTCCCCCAATGGAACATGAAATGGAGGATGTAAAATGAAAATTCAAAAGGCTTACACAGCAACCGATGTACACGTAGCAGGCGAGGCATATCGGATTATTAAGGATGCGCCATTTGTTCATTATCAAAATTTACAAGAGCTGAATGAGCAATTTCCGCTTGTCTATGAGGAGGAAATCAGCCTTCTTTTAAATGAGCCCCGCGGATTTGCCGGACTAAATGGTTGTTTGGTCGTTCCACCTTTTACAAGCGGTGCCGATGCAGCAGTTGTCTTTTTCGATCATAACGGAACACTTCCAATAAAATATGGCGGAATGGTTGCTGTTATAACTGCATTACTGGAGTGCGGACACTTAAAGGCAAAGCCTTCAAATGAATACCGGATTGAAACAGTCCGTGGTGTTGTTCCTGTTACTGCTGATATGAAAGACGATGAAGTGAAGTTAGTTAAGTTAAAAAGCGAGCCATGCCAGGTTGTACAAACCCATGTGCCAGTGTCTTATTTAGATTTACAGACAGAGGCTGCTCTCGTACAAGCCGATCAGCTTTATGCGATTTTTGATAAAGCAGAGCTGCCATTTGAGATTGAAATGGAGAACCTTCCTGACATTCAACAATGGGGACAAAAGGCGATTGAAGCGTTAGAAGGCAAACATGCTGTCAGCCGAGTGATCTTGCTGGATCATTCGCAAAAAAGTGAAGGCAAAATCAAAACGGTAACATTCCGTCCGGATCGTTATATTGTACGTTCTCCAGGCTTTGGCACTCTAGCTGCCTGCAGCACCTATTTATTAGGAAATGGCGATATATCTGGGGATAGCCCAATAGAAAATGAAAGTATTTTTAATGGCACATTGACAGCAGAACTTACAGGACAAATTGAAAGCGATTACGAGTTTCGTTTTTCAGCCCGTGGATTTATTACGGGTATGCAGACATATGTATTAGACCCGACAGATCCATTATCCGCAGGGTTTTTATTAAAATAAAAAACTAGTAAATATACAGGAGGAAAATAAAATGACGACAATTAGAGGAGCTTATCCAGTATTAATCACACCAATGACACAGGGGCAAGAAATCGATTGGGGCGGAGTAAAGAATAATGTTCATTATTTCATGGATCAAGGTGTGGCAGGTATCGTCATCAATGGGAGTACTGGTGAATTTGTCAGTCTATCAAAAGAAGAAAAATACCAAATGGTAGAAACGGTTATGAAGGAAATAAACGGCCGCATCCCTGTTATTGTCGGTACTGCTGCTGAAACAACAAAAGAAACCATCGAGTATACAAAGCAGGCTGAAGCACATGGAGCTGATAGTGCTCTCATCATTAACCCTTATTACATGAAGCCAAAGGAAAATGAAATCTACCATCATTTTAAAGAAGTATCCAGTGCTGTTCATCTGCCAATCATGCTTTATAACAACCCATTTACTTCTGGCGTGAATATGAGCACAGATTTAATGCTTCAGATCGGCAAGGATTGTGAAAATGTCACTCACATTAAGGAATCAAGCGGTGAAATTGGCAAGGTAAGAGATCTTGCAAGAAAAGGCAAGGGAGACTTTGAAGTATTCTGCGGTGCTGAAGAGCTTGTCATGGAGTCTTACTTAGTTGGAGCAACTGGATGGATATCTGTTGCAGGAAATATCGTGCCAAAGCTTGTTACAGACATGTATAACCATTTCCAAAACGGCGAACTTGAAGAAGCATGGGCCATCAATGATCGTATTTTACCGCTTTGCGCGTTCCTTGAAGGATCTGGAAAGTATGTTCAGATTGTCAAGAGAGCCATGGAATTAACCGGCCAGGCTGGAGGCCCTGCACGTTACCCTCGTTTAGGCCTATCACCTGAGGAAGATCAACAGCTAAAAAGCCTTCTTGCAAGTTTAGAAACAGTAAATAATTAAAATAGGGAAGGAGAGAGAACATGCAAGCGACAAACTATCAATTGAAACCAAAAGTGCAGGAATTTTTAGAAGGTGTAAAAGGGTTATATATCGACGGTGAATATGTACAGGCGATTAGTGGTAAAACGTTTTCCGTCGTTAATCCTGCAAATGAAGAGGTCATTGCGGAAGTAAGTGAAGCGCAAGAGGAAGATATTAACGTTGCAGTAGCTGCGGCAAGAAAGGCATTTGATGAGGGCGGATGGACGAAAATGGAAGCGGCCGAACGCTCTCATCTAATCTATAAATTTGCCGATCTCTTAAAAGAGAACCGTGAAGAGCTTGCACAGCTGGAATCATTGGATAATGGGAAACCTTATCAAGTCGCTCTCGCTGATGACGTCGATGGAACCATTCAGCATTTTAGATATTATGCCGGCTGGGCAACGAAACTATTTGGTAAGACAACCCAGATTTCGAAGGATTATGTCACCTATACCGTTCATGAGCCGGTCGGAGTTGTAGGTCAAATTATTCCATGGAATTTCCCGCTTGCCATGGCTGCCTGGAAGCTTGGATCCGCACTTGCTGTCGGCTGTACGGTTGTGATTAAGCCGGCAACTGAAACACCGCTATCTCTTCTATACGTTGGAAAGTTATTTAAAGAAGCTGGTTTTCCAAATGGTGTTGTGAATATTGTGCCAGGAGCAGGAAGAATTGCAGGAGAAGCGATCATCACGCATAAAGATGTTGATAAAGTCGCCTTTACTGGTTCAACGGCTGTCGGAAAAGAAGTCATGAAAAAGGCTGCAGATCAAATGAAAGGTGTTACGCTGGAGCTTGGCGGAAAATCACCAGCCATTATTTTAGAAGATGCCAATCTTGAAGAAGCCATTGAAGGGGCCTTTAACGGAACGATGTACAATCATGGGCAAAACTGTAGCGCTTGTACACGTGTATTTGTACAGCGAAACATTTATAATCGTGTCGTAGAAGCTTTAGCAGAGCGGGCAAACTCCCTGAAGGTTGGACCAGGTATGGATCCTGAAACAGAAATGGGGCCGCTCGTTTCAGCTAAACAGCAAAAGACCGTTCTTCATTATATTGAGCAAGGGAAAAATGAAGGGGCGCGCCTTGTGGCTGGCGGTGAAAAAGCCTTTGAAAAAGGATATTTTGTCCAGCCGACCATTTTCGCTGATGTAGAAGATCATATGGTGATTGCCCGCGAAGAAATCTTTGGTCCAGTGATGTCCATTTTCGTTTTCGATACGATGGAAGAGGCCATTAAACGGGCAAACGATAGTGACTACGGCTTAGCTGCAAGTGTATGGACAGAAAATATCAAAAAAGCTCACTACATTGCGGGCAAGCTGCAATCAGGTACAGTCTGGATTAATGATTTTGGTCTTGAATGGGAAACCATGCCTTTCGGCGGCTACAAACAATCAGGAATCGGCCGCGAAATGGGCGGAGAGTATGGCTTACAAAACTATACAGAAGTGAAAAGTGTATTTGTTAACATCAAGCAGGATGAATAAGTCTAAGGCATAACGGGACAGGCCCTGTGTTCTATCACATAGGAGAGGGACAGCAGGGCTGTCTCCCTGTATTTGCCATTATCTGAATATTACTATTATTGGAAACGGTGTCATTTATTTAAGGCATACACAAGGAGGTCTAGGATGGAAGAAATAGTGAATTGGGCGGTATCAAAGGTTTGGAGTCTTGGATTGGTGTTTTTTGCACTTGGAGCTGGATTGTTTTTTTCGATTATTACACGCTTTGTACAAATTAGATATTTTAAGGAAATGATCAAACTTCTTTTTGAAAAGGGAAATCCGGATTCGGGTGTATCTTCTTTCCAAGCATTTTGTATGGCTTTAGCAGGACGTGTCGGTATTGGAAATATTGCCGGTGTAGCCACTGCTATTGCATTCGGCGGTCCTGGAGCTGTTTTTTGGATGTGGGTGATGGCATTATTAGGAGGCGCAAGTGCCTTTATTGAGTCAACACTTGCCCAGGTCTATAAAATCAAGGATGGAAATCAATACCGAGGCGGGACACCTTATTTTATTGAAAAAGGATTAAATCTTAGGTGGTTCGCGGTACTTGTCGCGATCGTTGTTTCCCTTTGCTACGGGATATTAGTTCCAGGCATTCAGTCAAACACCATTGCAGTGGGATTTGAAAATACATTGGGCATCAATAGAAATATTACTGGAATTATCCTAGTCGCTTTACTTGGAATCATTATTTTTGGAGGGGTAAAGCGAATCGGTTCTGTGGCGGAAAAGGTAGTTCCTTTTATGGCATTAGGATATGTGATTGTTACCTTTGTCCTTCTAATTGCGAATGCTTCAGAAGTTCCAGGGATGCTGTGGCTGATTATCACAAGTGCGTTTGGGGCAAATGAGATGTTTGGCGGAATTGTCGGTGCAGCGATTGCTTGGGGAGTTAAGAGAGCGGTGTTCTCTAACGTTGCCGGTGTAGGGGAAGGAACCTACAGTTCAGCCGCAGCAGAAGTTTCCCATCCGGCAAAGCAAGGTCTTGTCCAAGGATTTTCAGTCTATATTGACACGCTTATTGTTTGTACAGCAACAGCTCTAATGATTCTAATTTCAGGTATGTATAGCGTTACGCCAGAAAAACAGCAACCGATTGTTGACCACATCCCGGGCGTTGAAGCCGGTCCAATGTGGACGCAGGCAGCAGTTGAAAGTGTGATACCTGGATTCGGCGGATTATTCGTTGCGATTGCGATCTTCTTCTTTGCCTTTACAACCCTGATGGCCTATTACTATATCTCTGAAACTACCCTTGTCTACCTTGATCGAAATAAAAAGTTTAAATGGGTGAAAACTTCTTTACTCGTTATTTTCCTAGGAATGATTTATTTTGGAAGTGTGAAGGACGCATCCCTATTATGGGCGCTCGGTGACTTAGGATTTGGAAGCATGGCATGGCTTAACCTAGTAGCCATTCTATTCTTATCGAAAACAGCATTAAAAGTATTTAAAGACTATGAAGCACAGAAGAAAGCCGGCCTAGACCCAGTCTTTGATCCTGTTAAACTCGGCATTAAAGGTGCTGATTTCTGGGAGGAGAAAGTGAAAGAAAGCGCTTCAAAAAATAAGGAAAATGTGGGCTGATCCACTAAAGAAGGACAGGTTAATTCGTTAATTCCTGTCCTTTTTTTATTGAATTTCATTTCTATTTACCTATCTAGACCCCTACTCAGCTAAAGTTCAATGTGGTAAAGCGTGAATAGGCGATCTGTCTACTAAAATCGTTTTCTTCCAATCATCACCCTAGCGCAGAGCTTTCCATTTTTTTATTGGATGCATTACGTTCAAGATTTTTAGCGGAAATGAATCCAATCCAGCCTATTGAATGCATTACGCTCAAGGTTTTTAGTGAAAATGAATCCAATCCCGCTTATTGGATGCATTACTGCCAAGGTTTTAGTCGCAAATGAATCCAATCCCCCCTATTGGCTCTCTAAAAAAGGTATAAAATTAACTATTTAAAAGCGGCTTACGAGGATGAGCGCTGTTAATAACAATATTAATTACGAAAATAGCTTAAAAATTTTTTCCAATCATCATCCCGCTTCCGACCTTTAAAAGACTAGGCGGTAGTTATGTTTTCTCTTTAGTTTTCGTGTTAAGAATAATGCTAATACGAATAATCCAATAAAACGGTACCAGGCACGACCCGATATTTGTCCGAAAAAGCGTGCGTGGGTGTGTAGGTCCATGCGCTGCCATTTTAATTCAATAGTTACAATGAAGGGTTTAGTTCCGCGACTTTAAGAGCAGCGGGGCTGGGCCCTGTTTTTTTGATTAAAACCATTTCTACTTGGATGTTTGAGTAAAATTTAAGCCTTAACGTCGATGTAGAAGAGGTCCACATAGGGGGTTCAAGAAAATAGAGCGTAAACCCCGATGTAGAAGCAGTCTACGTAGGAACATTGGGTTCAGCCCCATCCGGCACACTAAAGTATACTTGGAAGGCTCATCTAATTATTATGATTTAGATTTTCAGCCCATTTCAATTTGATGTAACCTATTAAATAATCAAAGTTGCCCTTCCTGGTAGTTCAGAGAAGGGCATTTTTAATTGTTCCTGGCGCATGATCTGTATTTGCTGCTTAGTGTGATTAGGGGAGACGATACCCTTCTTCATTATGGCGGACGGTACGAGTTGAACAAAGGCACACATCTCATCCTTCCCGTTGGATTCGGTGCGTTTGAATGAGAGGGACATTGCGAATTGATTGTGTCGCATACGTAGAGAGAGTGAAGCAAGGGGCCGGATGGGTTCCCTTGCTTCTTTTTCGTAGTGGAGGAAAATTGCAATAGATCAAAGAAATGTTGATCGATTTTTCATTTGCGTTCTTTTGTTTTCTAATTAATATCCAGTAAATGTCGTATGTTTCGAAAAATGTGTCGTAAGTGTCTGAAGAGAAGCGGTTACCCCTGATGTAGAAGCGATCTACGTAAGCGCACCCCTTGGCTTCAAAAAAACGCTAAATCGCAAGTGATTTTATCAGATAACGTTCTATAAATTCAGCTAATCCATCATTTTCGTGATGTCCCGTAACAAAATCAGCAGCTGCTTTAACCTTGTCGCTAGCGTTCCCCATTGCGACACCCATACCGGCATGACGAAGCATCTCTATGTCATTGGGTCCGTCTCCAATGGCTGCGACTTCATTTGGACTCATTCGAAGTTCGGTAAGTAAGGTTTTTATACCAGACCATTTGGAAACATTAGGAGCAAGCAGCTCAAACCCATCATTCCAATCGATGACTGCTGCTTCCTTGTTAAACAAGGCAGAAATTTTCGGACTTGGTATACCTGTTCGGACACTATATTTAAGTACATCTTGATAATTTGCCTGTCTTAAATCTCCAATATACCGCGGCGGAGTTTGCCCCACATTTGTCCAATAATCTATTTCTTCATTCGTTTCCTTACAATAAAGCCCATGTGCTGTATGGACCATAACATTACAAGGACTTTCAGCAGTAAGATGGTGAAATCGTTCTTCGTTCAATTGGACGCTTTTCATTTGCAAAACTCTTCCTGTATCCGCCGCGTGAATAGCGGAACCATTCAAACAGATCATCGGAGTTTGCAATCCCATTTCTTTATGGTAGGGAGCTGTTACTTCATAGTGTCGTCCAGTAGCTAGAAAAACCATGATTCCCTGATTCATGAGCCTATTAATGGCTTCCCTATTTCGGTGGGAAATGGTGTTTGAGGCTTTTAGTAGTGTCCCATCCATATCAATAAATATTGCACGCACATTCATTTATTCTGCCTCCTCATTCGTTGCTAAAGCAATCATATCACCTGAAGATTAAAGCCTTGTAAACGCAGTGTATAGATTAAATGAAGTTTAATAGGAAGCTGATGCCACTGTCACGCTTCGATAGTTGTCAAAGATTGCTTCTATTATAAGGACTGCTTTCGTAAATATTGCTCATCCATAAGTGTTTTATAGGCTTTTGTTAAATTAAAGTAACATAGTCGAATATAAAGATATTTGGTGTTTTTGTATAAGTTTACTTTACTTTTATAAAAACTGAGTTTATAATTTAATTCAAGAGGTGGTTGTCATGAAGAAAGATTTTGGTGATTCGATATCAAATAAGGTTTATGAATATCGTGTACTTGCCAGAATGTCTCAGCAAGAATTAGCAGAGAAAGTCGGGGTTTCCAAACAAACCATTTTCGTAATGGAAAAAGGAAATTATGTTCCGACTCTGCTGTTGGCTTTTCGAATTGCCGAATTTTTTAATGTTGATGTAAACGAAGTTTTTACTTATGTGAAAGGAAGTGATCAAAATGGAAAATAAGTCGATCTCAGATATCCCTAACTCCATTTTTAACCCTTTAAAGTCCTGGGCTGAACAATCTTCGGGAAATTGGAACATGCTTATCGGTATCGGTATGGTATTGCTTTTAGTCGGAGCGCTTCTGACATACGTATTTCGAAAAAAAATGGGTCAGGCGGACGAAAGAACAAATCAAATATCTTTAAAAAGTACCCTCATTATGTTATGTGGAGTCATTTTGTGCGACGTGATTTTCCCGAAAGAATATATGTGGCAAATTTTCTTCTTGTTTAAATATTCTCTTGCATTCTTCGCTTCAGGAATCTATCTAGCCGTTCGATATAAAAAAGATTTTTTAAACTAAAGAACTAAGATAGAAGGAAAAGAAGATTTAGAAAGAGCAATTCAGCTGCAAAATGGAACGGGGACAAGAAGAATCATCGATCAAGAATATCAACTTTTCCCCCTGGCCCTTTTTTTCAGGTAACAAAGGAATTCCTCGAAAAATGTAGAAAGCAATACATAGCTTATTCGGAGAAAAGGGGATTCTTATGGAATTAGTCACGATGAAACAAAACCTCAAAAAATCTTTGTTGTCGCTTCCATATCGGGTGAAATTAATTTTGATCTTTTCGCTGCTGATTTTGGTTACCTCGACTCTTCTTGGAAGTATTACCTATTATCAATTTGCAAAATCCAGTCAAGAACGCACGGAAGAATATCAAATCCAATTAGCGGATCAAATTACTCGCAATCTGGACCGGTACCTGAAGGAAATGCAAATCATTTCGTTATCTCCCCTCTACAATCAAGAAGTCATGGATATTTTACACAATCACCAAACCCCAAGTGAAAAAACGATGTTTCCGCCTGCAAATGAACGAATCACGTTATGGCGCTATATTTCTAGTTTTATTCATATGAGAAATGAAATTAAAGGAATCCATCTAATGGCCAATGACGGCACGATTTTTAGTAATTTGGATTCCAATACGGTCATGCTGAAAGTGTTTGACACGAATAATGAATGGGTTGGAAAAATTAAACAGGCGGATGGCGAGTGGGTGTTACTACCGCTTCATCAACCTAGTTATTATTTGCGCAAAGACGTGACGGTCTTTTCCGTTGCCAGGCTGATCCGAGATCCGTACACCTATCAACCGCTTGGGATCATCAAAATCGACTTAAAGCAGGATTTAATCCAGGATATTTTAAGTAAGACCAATGGGGCGAACCGCATTTTTATTCTGAACAAGGAAAATCAATTCATTTATCCAAATAAGGAAGACAAACTCATTGGGGACTCGATCTTAGCTGAAATGAACATGTTCAAGGAAAACAATCATTTGACCGTTCCGATTGATGGTGTGAACTATTTGGTTGTCTATAATGAATCCCCCTATTCAGGTGTAAAAACCCTCATGTTAACCCCAAGTGCCGTGATTTTGACGGAAGTGAACCACTTACGAAAAGTGGTGATTTTGGTCATGTTCATCGGTATTTTCATTTCTTTGGTATTAGGGTTTATTCTATCAAAGCCGCTGGTAGAATCGATTCATACATTAAGAAGAGCCATGGAAAATGTGAGAAAGGGTAATCTGAATCAAAGTGTTTCCATTCCATCCAATGATGAAATTGGCCAGCTTGGAAAAGGCTTCAACCATATGGTGAACGAAATTGACCGTCTTGTTTCAGAAGTCTACAAAACAGGATTACGGGAAAAGGAAGCAGAGATCAAAGCACTGCAGAGTCAAATGAATCCGCATTTTCTCTACAACACATTAGAGACCATCAATATGCTGGCCATCACAAAGGGAAATTTGGAAGTATCCGATATGGTCTCTTCACTTGGCCGGTTATTACGCTATACCGTTGATAACTCTTCTAAAATTGTCACATTAAAAGAGGAATTGGCTTTTATCCAATCATATATCGCGATCCAGCGGGTTCGGATGGGGGAGGACCTTCAGTATGTGGAAGAGATCGATTCATCCTTACATGACGTACTCATTCCAAAACTCGTGTTGCAGCCGTTTGTGGAGAATGCGATCCTCCATGGGCTGTTTGGCCAGGGAGGGCGTATTGTGATGAAAGCCCTTTCTAAAAAACAAACACTGGAAATCGTTATTCAGGATAATGGCAGAGGTGTTTCGGCTGAAAAGTTAGCGGAGCTAAAGCAGTCACTGGCAACAGGACAAACCCAGCCGACCGAAAACCATAATGGGATTGCGATACCAAATGTTCACGAAAGATTACAGCTGTTATATGGAAAACAATACGGAATAGAAATGGAGAGTCAGGAAAGGGCTGGATTTTCCGTTACGCTCAATATGCCTATTCAGAGAAAGGGGAACGAGGGTGTTGAAAGAGGTATTAATTGTTGAAGACGAAGCGATTATTAGACAAGGTCTTAAAGTGTTACTTGAACAAGTCATGGGCGGTTTTCAGGTCATAGAAGCAAAAAGCGGCGAAGAAGGGGTGTTACTTTTTCACCAGCGATTGCCGCATTTAGTTGTCACTGATATCCGGATGGGGGGAATGGATGGTCTTACGTTTATTTCGAAAGTAAGGCAAATCTCCAAAGAGGTGCCAATCATCATTTTAAGCGGTCATAGTGATTTTGAGTATGCGAGAACGGCCATGCGTTATGGCATTACGGATTATCTGTTAAAGCCGATTAACCGGGTAGAACTGTCTGAAACGATTTCCACCATCTTTAAAGAAACGAAGGCAGACAGTGCGAATGTTTCACGACAGTTTCAAGAGATTCTTCAATTTGTTGATGACCATTTAGGCCGTGAAATCACCTTAAAGCATATCGCCGAACATGTCTATTTAAATCCGCAATATGTTGGCCAGCTGTTTAAGTCGGAGTTAGGGATGACCTTTACAGAATACATAACGGAAGAACGATTAAAAAAGGCAAAAAAGCTATTAAAAGGAACGAGTTTAAAAGTATACGAGGTGGCGCAGCTATCAGGCTATAAAAGTCCTAAACATTTTATGACGGTGTTTAAGCAGGAAACCGGAATGACGCCGGTAGAGTTCCGTAAAAATTCCCATTAGTTAAAAAATATGAGAATAACGAACTATTTCTATGTTTGGGAGGATATTTTTTCACGGCATTCTTTCTTACAATGAACAACAAAGGGAGGTAATGTGATGGTAAAAAAGTTTGGACTCATTTTATTAGCCATACTTTTGGTAGCGCTTTCCGCATGCAGCAAAGACACGGAAAAGACGGCCACAACCAATGAAGGGTCAAAATCGAAGGATAAGCCGGTGGAGTTGACCTTTATGATGTGGGGGAATGAGGCGCACCAGGAGGTTTATAACCAGTTAATTGCAAAATACAATGAAACGCATCCAAATATCAAAGTAAAAATGGAGAGTGTCCCCTTCCCGGATTACCAGCAAAAAATCACGGTATTAGCTGCAGGACGGGAATTACCTGATGTGGGATGGGTAGCGGAGCGGATGGTGCCGCAATTCATGGAAAATGGGATTTTAGAAGATGTTTCGTCCTTTAAAAAAGATCAGGACTATGACATGGATGACTTCTTCCCATCCACACTGGATTTGTTTGAGAAGGACAAGAAATTATATGGGATCCCATTTTCAACCCCGCCGATGGTTTTATTTTATAACAAAGATTTGTTTGTAAAGGCCGGCGAAAAGACTCCGAATGAGCATGTACAGGCTGGAACATGGACATGGGAGCAATTCGAGAAGTCTTCAAAAGCGATTTCGTCCAACGGTGTGTATGGGGCAAACTTCTTCCGTGACTGGAATACATGGATTTCTTTATTGTCGCACACCTGGAGTTATGGCGGCGACCTATTTAATAAGGATCAAACCAAGTTTACATGGAACAGCAAAGAAGGTGTAGAGACACTTAAAATGCTTGACCGCATGATGTTTAAGGATGGCTCCCATCCAAAAGCAGGGGAGCAAGTAAGCTTTGAATCCGGAAAGATTGGCATGTTCTTTGACGTCTATAGTTATGTGTCGCGTGCCCGTGATGTGAAGGATTTTGGCTGGGATATCGCTCCGCTTCCAGAAGGGCCAAAAGGAAGATTCCCGATGCTAGGGCAAGCGGGATATGGATTATTTAAAGATTCTAAGCATCCGAAGGAAGCAAAAGAACTACTCAAATTCTTTACAAGCCAAGAGGGAATTGCAGCTACATCTACCTACTTTGTACCGCCGCGTAAATCGGTCCTTAGTTCAGATGAATTTGTGAATCAGCCAAATAACCCGCCGGCAGAAAGCATTCAACGAGCGGTGATCGATGAAATGGATAATGCCAGACTGCAGGCCGGACATATCGAGTGGCAAAAAATTGATAATGCGATTCAATTTGGTTTTGATGAATTATTTGGACAATTGAAAAAGCCTGAAGAAATCTTAAAAGGCATGGAAGATAAGATTAATCCATTATTAAAGTAATTTTGACAGATGCGGTTAACCCTTTTTAAGGATTAACCGCATCCCTGTTACTGGGGGTGCAAACATAGTGAGTGCTTCGTTAAAGCATGCATTAGAAAAAAACAAGCTGACGTTAATCGTTAGTTTACCGGAAAATCGATGGGATCTCGCACAGGCAGCGATGCAAGCCGGTGTGGATGCGATTAAACTGCATGTAAATGTAGACCACCGCGCATCAGGAAACCACTTTGGGTCAGTTCATGACTATAAGGAAGTGTTTCGGCGGATTAGAGGGGAATTCTCTGGACCACTGGGGATTGTCCCTGGCGGATCCTTTGACCAGATCAAAAGGGATGAAATGGATCAGATCATCGATTTAGGTTTTAATTTCTTTTCGGTTTATGCCCATCATCAGCCAAGCTGGATGGTAGAGCTCGACTCAATTGAAAAGACATTTGCGATTACAAATGAATATCCGTTCAGTCAATTGGGGAAGGTCAAGCATCTTGGCATATCTGCGCTTGAAGCGTCGATTATCCCGGGAGAAGAATATGGGAGTCCTCTAACGTTTAAAGATATCCTCGCCTATAATGCCCTTGTACAACAGGTGGATGTCCCCGTCCTCGTTCCGTCTCAACGAAAAATTGAGACATTTGATGTTCCCTTACTTTATCGAGCGGGGGTAAAAGCGATTATGCTCGGCGCCATCGTGGTTGGCCATACGGAGGAAAGCATCAAAGCAGCTATTTCATCTTTTCGAGAGGCGATTGATTCATTGTAAAGGAGGCAGGAGAAATGGAAGTAAACGTAAGTGTAACGAAAGAACTGCCTATAAAAAGAAGAAGAAAGAAATTTTTTGGAAGTGAAGCCTTTTATGGCTATTTATTTGCCAGCCCGATGATCCTTGGCTTTCTCGTTGTCATGTTCATTCCTTTTTTCTATTCCGTTTATATGAGCTTAACCGATTGGAAGCTGCTTGGTGATCCGAATTTTATTGGCAGCGAAAACTATCAACGGTTAGTGAATGACCCCGACTTTTGGGAAGTGATGAAAAATACCCTGCTCTTTTCCGGTGGTCTAGTTCCGATTAATATCGTGATTGCCTTAGTCCTGGCGATGCTGTTACAGCGTAATTTACCGGGTATTGGCTTTTTCCGAACGGCGATTTTCATTCCAGTTATGACCTCGATTGTAGTCTGGTCGATTATTTGGAAATACATGTTTGGTACAGAAGAGGGCTTTATCAACCAGATTCTTGCTGTTTTTGGCATTGACGGCCCGGCCTGGCTCTATGATCCCGATCTCGCCATGGGTGCGGTCATTGCGGTAAGCGCGTTGAAAAATGTTGGCTTGAATATGATTTTATTCTTGGCCGCCCTCCAGCAGGTGGATCGCAATCTCTATGAAGCTTCTTATTTAGACGGTGCCAATAAACTGAAACAGTTTTGGCATGTGACCCTGCCGATGATTACCCCGACTGTTTTTTTAACCTTAATCTTAACGGTCATTGGATCGATGAAGGTGTTTGGGCAGATTTATGTCATGACTGGCGGTGGGCCAGGAAATCACACGAAGGTACTCGTTTACTATATTTGGGAAAATGCCTTTAAGCTATTTGATTTTGGCTATGCCTCGGCCATTGCGATTGTCTTATTTTTGATTATCTTATTCTTTACCCTCATCCAATGGAGTGTAAGAAAAAGGTGGGTTTTCCATGAACAATAAGAAGAGAAATGGGTTTTTTACGAAGCTATCCTTTTATGGAATCTTAACGATTATTTCATTGATTATGATTGTGCCATTTTTATGGATGATCAATACATCCTTTAAGGACTCTACCAAAATATTTACCTTTCAGTTCATCCCGGGCCCTTTTAGGTGGGAAAACTTCCTTACGGTACTAAAGACTACACCGTTTCATCTTTTTTATTTTAATAGTTTTTATATTGCCGTTTTGGTCACAATCGGTACGATTTTCTTTGGATCACTGGCCGGTTACGCCTTTGCAAAATTGAAGTTTAAGGGAAGTTCGCTGCTATTTTTATGTTTATTAAGCACAATGATGATTCCGGTTGAAGCGGCGCACGAAAAAATGCGAAAGCGTTTCACGATAAATGCGAAAACGCCTATCTAAGGTTGTTGGGTTTGGTCAACGGCCATCATGGCAACTGAACCAATACACCATAA